>CAMCBE010000001.1 GCA_945872805.1 Chitinophaga pinensis
CCAAGCTGAAAGAAATCAGAAAAAAGATCTTGGATATGCTTATTCGGCTTCATACCTGAAATCATCATATTGCGGTGAGCACCCTCTTCAATCCACCACCCTAAAATGGCTACTTGATGTTCAGTTAATGGCTTTTTACCATCGGCAGGCATAAATTCTTTATGGTTTATTGGCAAGGTTATGCGCCTAAAGATTTCACTTGTAGCTGTATTTCCAGCCATAACGCCCTCTCTTGTTTTCCCCCCTGCTAAAATTTCCTCATACGAAGTAAGCAACAAACCCCCTTTTTTCTTTTGAGCATTATGACAGCTTGCACACTTAGATTGAAGTATCGGCATAACTGCATCGTTAAAAATATCCGCAGAATCCAAGCTAGAAATCCGTGCTGTAGGATCCTGATTTTTAGAACTATCTGTTCCTGAGAATGGGGAGAATTCTAGTAAAAAATTACTGCCATGGGTTAAGGTACCTCCCCAATGACCAGTTAATAGAAGCAATACCATAATGCTTGAAGCCAACGCTTTTCGGGTACCATCTCGATAAGAGGCTAGCCATGGCAAGCGATAAAATGATACTATAAAACAACAAAGAGAAAGAATCGAAAGCGAGATACCACCAATCTTATGTAAGGATAAGATCTCCTCACTGTAGCCTCCACCAAGTGATAATATATAACCAGAAAGGGCAGATAAGATGGAACTCAATGCTGCCAAACCCCAAACAATAGGTAATACAGCATGCAGTGATGCATTTGGCTTCCACCTCAAATAGAGCTCAAAGAATAATGCAAATACCAATATACCAATTGGCAGGTGCACAAACAATGGATGAAATCTTCCGAAAAACATATATAAGTCAGGAACTTGAAGCATACTATTGAATCATAAGAGTAATCAAGAACAAAATTATTTTAATGGAGAACCTACCAATGGCTTGCCATTAGTCGTTAAAACTTGAAACTCATGAACACGATACCCGCTATAACTCCATACCATTTTTTTATCATAATCCAGTTCAAATAATTTAACACCCTCGCTTGCACCATAACTAGCAATAACAGTATTCCCATTGGTTAATCGTTGAGCACCACACGGATCACTGAATGGCTTTTCAGAAAAATCATCATTGGATATTTTCCAAACTACTTTTCCTGCAGCATCAAATTCAACTACCTTATTGCCATGGGTAAGTGTAACCAATGTATTGTTATTCTTCAGACGAATGGCTGTAAATGGCCAATTCTCTGCAGCTCGTCCACCCAACTCAGGAAGATCAGATTTAAAAACATTCACCACTTCGCCACTCGGAGTATATTCCTTAACGCTAAATGCTAATAAATGTGGAACAAGGTAATTACCATTTGGCAACTTACGAGCCATCCTGGTTTGCATATGGGTATTGTCTGTCTCAGGCACTAACGGGACAGAGACTTTTTTAACGCCCTGTTGATCTACTTCAATGAGCTTGGGTTCTTTTCCTGATTCAGTAATTAACGTATAGCCATTCGCTAAACGTACTGCTGTTCCCAACTCATTTTCAGGAGAAGATTTTGAATAGGTAAAAATCACTTCTTTCTTTCCATTATATTCCTTCACTTCATCACCCCAACATATTAATATATTGCCATTAGGAAGCACATACCCATCACGTGCCCCAGGTTTTCCTGAATTCCAAATTTCCTCTCCTTGTTCACCGATAATTCCCGTAAAATCTGGACCAGCTATGAAAAAAGAATGGCGAATGGATGGCTTAGGATCAGTATGAATAGCAGCAGTCAACCCAACTACTAAAATTAATAAGGCAATTGGTATTAGATAAATTCTAGATTGTGAAGAGCGCATCATTGAGTTTTTAAATTAAAATATTATGCAAGAATATCCTTAACTACATTTCCATGTACATCAGTCAACCTAAAATCCCTCCCACCAAAGCGGAAGGTCAACTGCTTATGATCCACCCCCAATAAATGAAGCATGGTAGCATGTAAATCATGAATACTAACTGGATTATCAACAACACGGTATCCATAATCATCAGTTGTTCCATAAATAGTTCCACCCTTCACACCACCACCTGCCATCCACATACTGAATGCAGACGGATTATGATCACGACCATCTTCCCCTTGTGCAAAAGGAGTTCTACCAAATTCACCCGACCATACGACCAAGGTCTCATCCAGTAACCCCCTTAGTTTTAAGTCTTTCAACAAACCAGCAATCGGTTGATCAACTGCATGAGCATTATTCTCATGTCCAAGTTTTAAATTCACATGTTGATCCCATCGATCTGCACCATTTCCAACTGAAGGACAAGTCAATTCTATAAATCGCACACCACGTTCAACCAAACGGCGCGCCATCAAACATTGTGCTCCATAACTTCTGGTATGAGGATCCTGAGAATCCAATCCATATAATTTTTTTGTCGCCTCTGATTCCTCTTTAAAATCGGTCAACTCAGGAATAGAAGATTGCATCTTATACGCCATTTCATAATTTGAAATAGCAGACTCCACTTCATCTGCAGCACCTAAGGAACTCAATAAGGTTTTATCACGACGCTTTAAAAACGCCAATTTTTCTTCTTGAATACCAGCTATAGAATCTACTGGTCTTATATTAGCAATGGGCTCTGCCCCCGTATGTAATATGGAAGATTGAAATGCGGCAGGAAGAAACCCATTTTTAAAATTATCCAAGCCCCCAGGAGGAATTAACCCCCCATCAAGTAATACGTACCCCGGAAGATTATTGTTTTCACTTCCCAAACCATAATTTACCCAAGCACCCATACTTGGCCTTCCTTGCAACCCACTACCCGTATGTAAAAAATAATTCGCATTGGTATGCTCTGGAAAATTTGAAACCATTGATCGAATGAGCGCCATATCATCAACACAAGTAGCAATATGAGGAAACAATTCACTCACATCCATACCACATTCACCATGTTTCGAAAACGACCAAGGACTCTTTAATATCTTACCTACATTATTGAATTGAGTGGCATCTACTTTAAATAAGGTACTTGGATCTAAACCATTTTCTTTTGCTAGTCGTGGTTTAGGATCAAAGGAATCCACTTGGGATACACCACCATCCATATATAAGAAAATAATATTCTTTGCCTTTGGTATAAATCCAGGAGCTGTTGAACCACGAGTTAGGTGACTCATTAATTCATCTTTACCACGTGTTGCACTAGAACAAGATGGAAGCAAACTTCCGAACAAACTGACCATAGCAACAGAACCAAATCCACACTTGCATATATCAAGCATCTCTCTTCGAGATACCGGTCGCTGAATTGGATGTTTATGGTATGTCATGTCAATTTAAATAAATGAACTCTTTCAAATTAAATATAGAATGAATATAATCCTTCCAAACTAACATTTCGAGATTGCCCTTAATACGTTGTGTAACATAGGTGTCTTTTAATCGTTTCATGTATTCTTGTGCATCTGCAATCTCGTCCTCCGAAGCATTTCGTGCAAGACTTCGTTGGTATACCCAATTAACTCTATCACTAAATTGATTTTGTTTTGCTGATAGTAAATTTTTTGCCATTACAGTAGCCTCTTGAATCACAAAAGGATCATTAAGCAAAATCAATGACTGTGCAGGAACGTTTGTTACCGTTCTCCTCCCAAAAGCTGTAGCAGGATTTGGTCGATCGAACGTAGACATCACTGGATCGAGAAAATTTCTTCTTACCTCGATATAAATACTTCTTCGTTTATCGCCATCTATGGGACCAGAAGTATCTGGCTTACCTCGACCATTCATAAAAGATGTAATATGAACGAGTACAGGCTTACCATACATGGATTGCTTTAACTCACCTGATGCTGCCAACATCGCATCACGAATAGCTTCTGCCTCAAGTCGACGCACAGGATAATGGGCTAGAAAAATATTTGAAGGGTCCGATTCCTTATCGTTATCATTTGTAACCGCTGATCGCTTAAATGCATCTGAAAGCATTATATCCCGAATCGTTTTTTTGATTGAGTAATGATCCCGTTGAAATTTAATGGCTAAATAATCCAACAGTTCAGGATGTGATGGCAACTTGCCTTGCATACCAAAATTATCAACCGTCTCAACTATTCCTCTTCCAAATAAATGATGCCAAATACGATTGACCATTACCCTTGAAGTAAGCGTATTGTTTGGATCAGTAATAGCATTCGCCAACTGTAAACGCCCACTTCCCTCAACATTAAAGTCAGGTTTAGATACCTTCACAGCATGTATAAATGCCCTATTTACAGGTGTTGGAGATAACTGCATATGACTTCCTCGAATGAAAACAGGACTATTTTTGCCATAACCATCTACAACACCATCAAAAAATTCTATTGAATCTGCAAATGATTGTTGCAACTTTTTTCTGATTTGAAATTTGCTATTCAAGTTAGAAAATTGACGTTCTAATTTATTGGATTGAATTAGTGTATTGATAAAGTGAACGTCAGATACTGTAGCATTTTTATCAGTCAACGCATGCAATGATTGATCCAAATTAGAAGGCTGTTGAGGTATCTTTTTTAAAGATGTCGATTCACTATTGTAGGCTATTGCATACTGAGCTTCAACATAACTGCCCTTCTTCATTTTAAAAACATGATTTTCAAAAACCCCTGTTAAAATTTCTATATACGCTTTATGTCCTTTCCACATGGTAACATCAAACACATATTTTTTAAATATCTCTGAATCAATATGCTGATCCATATTACCATAAATAGGATAAGAAATTAATTGAAAATTATCTATGACAATTCTAATGGAAGCATTCATGCCAGCTGCCATCACAGCAATAAAGTTTTTATCAATCTTAAAATCTGGAGAACGGAGTGCACCAAAAATTCCTGTGGCTAGTTTTCTACTAGACGCTTTCCCACCTTGTAAAGCCATCAGTTTACCTTGCTCATTAAATACGGGGTCTCCAAGTGTTGTAGCATCGCCAAATGCCACCCCATCTGATTTCCATCCACTCAGGTCTGCATTGGTAAAATCTCCCAACACCATAACACTCGTATCCATTTTAGCAGGAGCAGTTGAAATTGATTTAGCAATAGAAACTGGTTTAGTGGCTGAAGAAACTACATCGCGTTTTTTAAACCACGTTGTAATAATATGTTCACGAATTGAATCATTCAATGCATTCAATTGTATAGCTTTCGGAATCGTTGCATTATTAGTTGCTTGGATAGGAGAGAAGCGAGTGCCTTCCATGATTCCATAGAAAGAATAATAATCCTTTGCACTAATTGGATCAAATTTATGATCATGGCAACGCGCACAAGAAACCGTTAGGGCTTGAAACGTTTTTGCCGTTACATCAATCATATTATCGATCCGATCTGCTTCGTCTTTACGAACATCAACCGGACTATGCGTGCCCTCTGCCATAGTATAAAAAACTGTTCCAAGGGCAGACTCATTTATTTTTGTTTTTGCATTAACCCTTGGCTTATCCAATAAATCACCTGCAAGCTGCTCGCGCACCAATTGATCATAGGGAACATCATCATTGAATGCACGAATTAAATAATCGCGGTATCGCCATGCTCCAGAAATAGTATAATCAAACTCATGCCCCTTAGTTTCTGCATACCGAACTAAGTCCATCCAATGACGAGCCCACCGCTCACCATATTGTGGTGATTGTAAATATTCGTCTACGATCTTGGTATAAGACTCTTTTGAATCATCTGCGATATATTTTTGAATTGCCTCTGGAGTAGGAGGGAGCCCCGTCAATAAATAAGAAACCCGTCTAATCAATGCATTTTTATCTGCTTGTCCCTGAGGATCAATATCGTTTTCCTTCAGTTTCTTTTCGATGAAGTAATCAATCGGATTTCCTGAATACTTTTTTACCTCTTCAGTTTCGTGTGGTGCAATAAATGCCCAATAAGGCTTCCATTCTGCACCCTGTTCAATCCATTTTTTCAATAAGGCAATTTCCCTTTCTGTTAGCTTCAATTTAGATTCAGGCGTAGGCATCAAAACCTCTGGATCCTTATGATTGATGCGGTACAAAAGCAGACTTTTTTCTGAATGAATAGGATCAATAGCCTTTTCTCCATTTTTGGTTAACGCTGTTGCGCCTTCGTAGGTATCAAGACGAAGATTGCCCTTTCGGCTACTCGGATCTGGTCCATGACACAAATAACATTTTTGAACCAAAATTGGCCGAATATCATAATTGAAATCTACCTTGTCAGCAATGGCTGGTGAATAGGATTGTTTACATCCAATGAAACCATAGACAAAAAACAACACCGCCCCTAGGGTAAAAAGTATATGCTTACTATTTTTGAAAGGTAGAGACATAATTAAGCTGATAATTCATTTAAATTAGTGAAATTTTCTTACTTATATATAGACAAACGTAAAAAGTAAAACAAACTAAATTTACCTTCAATAGCATCCTAAAAATTTCAAACTTATCTCATGGTTAAAATCGGTATTCTCGGATTAGGTAGGATCGGGAAAATTCATCTCGAAAACCTTTGTACACGAATCCAAGGGGTTGAGGTAATCGCAGCGATGAACCCATCTGAAGAAGGAAAAAAATTTGCTGAAAAATTCAATGTCCCATTGATTACGTCAAATGCAGACGAAGTAATTAACCATCCAAGCATTGATGCTATACTGATTTGCACTTCTACCAACGTGCATGCAGATTATGTCATTCAATGTGCTAAAGCAGGTAAAGCGATTTTTTGTGAAAAACCACTCGACCTCTCTTTACAGAAAGTGCGTGAGACATTATCCATCGTAAAGCAAGCAGGCGTTCCATTGATGCTTGCCTTCAATCAACGCATGGACCCTAACTTCCAAGAACTTAAACAAACAATTGTTGAAGGAAAACTGGGGAAACTTCGATCCATACACTTTATTAGCAGAGACCCCGCACCACCACCAATTCCGTATATTAAAGCTTCAGGGGGATTGTTCATGGACATGACCATACACAATTTTGATATGGCAGGCTATTTAGTAGATGAAGAAGTGGAAGAAGTATTTGCAAGAGGATTCAATTTAATAGACCCTGAAATTGGCAAGGCTGGTGATATTGATACAGGATATGTAATGATAACGTTTAAAAATAAGGTTACCGTCATTATCGAAAGTAGTCGAAACGCTTGTTATGGGTACGACCAACGAATTGAAGTATTTGGTTCTGAAGGAATGATGAAAGCAGAGAACCCGCTCAAAACAACGAATCAATTTATCGGCAAACAAGGAGTACACTTATCACGTAACCTTGATTTTTTCATTGATAGGTATGAGAAATCCTATCTTTTGGAAATGACCGCATTCATTGAAGCGTTAGAGCAAAATAAGCCAATGCCCATTACTGGCGAAGATGGACTAAAATCAATGCTATTAGCCTTGGCGGCAAAAAAATCAATGCTTGAAAATAGAATTGTAAAACTGAGCGAAGTGGATCTATAAAATCGCTAACCTGTTTTTCAATTCCTGAATAGATATCAAAAATTATATAGAGTATGTTATTATAGCGAAATTAAAACATCACTCAATTTGGATATTATCTACCCCTTATCCAAACGATTATTTCAGATACCCTTAGCAATTAATGAAAAACGCTTTTTTCTCCAGCGCTAATGTCAATTGGAAGGATGTTTTGCTTAGGGGGTATAGGACATGTTGCAAAAGTGGTAAATGCACAAGGAGGATTGAATGCTTTATTAAAGTCTATGTATGTAATCCCATTTTCATCAGGTTTAGGAACATACATAAATCTACCTGTATCGTATGTCTCTAAACCATTTGTATTGTCTCCAAAAATAACAAACAAATCTCCCGTTCCTTCATCTAATGCATCAAGGGTATAAGAGACATTATTAATGCTAAACCTAAGTTTGCCTGGAGATTGCTGCTGAGTCGTTTGTCCAAGTACATTCGTAATGGCAATCGTAGAATACAAAGAAGGTTCAAAAACAGCCTTGATATTGCATTTCGGATCGATACTATAGCGATTGATATGCGTCAAGGCATTTAAGGCTGGGCTATTTAAATCACGAAAACGAATCCCAATTTTATTTTCCCTTTTTATGACATTCCATTTGAATGTATTGTAAGACAACGATGGATTAGTCGCAGAGTCACTATGAAATACGGTTAAGTGTTGAATTTTTTTACCCTTCACCATAACATCATTCCCTTCTGCAGTTACCCAATCAACTTTATTTGATGTTACGCTAAATGCGCCCAAATACTTTGGAAAATCTAGATGACTAAATATGATATCATTTGTAGAATCACTGCCAAAACTATTCTTGCCTTCTTTTAACCAAAATAACCCAGCAAGGTTTACCCATCCATTGGCAGCCTTTAGTGCATCAATCCTTTTGGTATCCCACAATACAATTTCCTTTTTGTACGCTCGCTTAGAAACTTGTGCATCTAATTCTTGTTGAGCTAATAGGATAAAACAAAAAAGGATCAGAAGCCTAAAACCTAATTTCATCAATACGTATTTATTCAAAGATACTTAAATATAATAGTATGCAATATTAGTAGACTAAATAATTTATTTTCAATAATCTCCTTATTGAAAGCAAGCGAGTTCTTTGATAAAGACTTTACCATCAGCCTTGGTGACGTCCAATTTTACAGCTTCAAATACACCATCAACTACTTCAATTCGCTTATGACCAACACTTGAACCGGTGGATAATAACTTCCATGCCCCATTCTCTTTTCCATAAAGAGTATATTCTCGTATACGCTCTCCTTTTGAAATATCTTCCATCATTACTATACGTGATACATGCTGAGGTGTATCAAATATTATATGAACTGATTTTCCTTGATTAATCTTTCTTGCAATTGGATGAGCATATTTAGCTGAAATTACTTCTCCGAATTCTTCAAGTCTTTTTATATCTACATCAGGAACCAATCCACGATCATCAACCACAACCCCTAATAGCATGTTCGTATTTCTTCCAACACTTTTACTATGCTTATCAACAAGTTCATCAATGCTTCGCAGTTGATCGTCTTCATCTTTATGCCAAAACCAACCACCTTGAAAAGATGAATTTAATCGTAATGGGAAATCAGATTCCCCTGGGCACCAAAAAAGGCCATTCGGATTTCCATTTAAGCCTTTGATCTCAACAAGTCCAGATGAGGAAGTGGTAGAATCTGCGACAGACCAACATGGATAGGGGGCAACACCTTCCTCATTTCCTACCCAACGAATATTATGTTCATGTCCATATGGTCCCTGAAATGCAATGGCCTCAGGTTGTTTATCCTTTAACATAGACAATACATCAAAGCCACCTTTTTCTGGAGGCAAGACACCTCCATCAAACCATACCTCAAACAACTTCCCGTAATTTGTCCATAATTCGTTCAACTGTGTACGCACAACCTCATTGTATTTTAGTTGTTCTGTTTCATTCCCAGAAACTACTTTCCCAGGATTATCCACTTTCAAATATCCATTCGCAGTAGTGCTCGCATATATACCTGGTCTTAACCCATATTTAGTACAGGAAGCAATAAAATCTTTTACGATATCGCCTTGACCATTTCTCCATGGAGTATTTTTTACACTGTAAGCATGTGCTGAAGTAGGCCAAAGACTAAAACCACTGCAATGTTTAGCAACAAGAATAGCATAGGTAGCCCCAGCTGATTTTGATGCTTTAATCCATTGATCGGTATTCAGTTCAGTTGGATTGAAAACAGAAAGGGAAGGATGATAACTCCAATCGTTTCTAAAATCATACGACGGTTCAAAGACAGGCATATCAAAATGAATCAATACACCAATTTCTGCATCAGCCCATTTCAGTTGAGCGTCAGTGGGTAAAACAGATTGGGCATGAACAGTTGAAATGAATAAGAATAAAATCAATAAAACATTTTTCATACCAGTAATTAAAAATATAGATAAAGGTTAACTATGAATTTTATTATTTAGACTCGAAAAGAACCAAATTCTGATTATTTACACACAATAACAATCCATTTTTCATCAGGTGAACAAGCCCCGAGTAAAATGAAGAAAAGAAGAATAATATATGCTCTATTCAATACCAAAATCATTGCAAAGATTGGACGCAGGGTATAAATGATAATTAAATATATAACTATTATAGGCTCTCATAATTATAAATCAAGAATACACCTCCGCCATCATGCATCGAGCACTGCCACCGCCAATAGTTTCAATTGTATAGAGCGGGCTATGTATAATGGGATTATAAGACTCAATCTTATTTACCTGCTCTTTAGTGAGGTTTTCATACGCTTGGGTAGACATGACCAGAAACATTTGCTCCTCAATATTGCAAACCTGCAACATATTACCACAAAAATGTTCCATCTGATAAAAATTGATGGAAATGATTTCTTGTCCGTTAGTTGCTAATAAACTAACCAATTTTTCTTTTTCAGTTTCATCTTGAATAGCATCAAGGCAAACAATAGCGTACTTATCGGCAACGCACATTAATACATTCGTATGATAAATCTCTTTATCATTTCTATCTAATGCATGAAATAAACATGCAGTATACCCCAACTCTTTACACCATAGTTCAAGTACTTCATCATGTGTTCGTTCAGATAAACACGCATACGCAATTTTATGATTTCGATCCAGAACCATACTTCCAGTACCTTCTAGAAATTTATTATCCTGCTCAAAATGGGTAAGATCAATTTTCTCTCGAACACGAATCAATTCATCAACGTTAGCTAAAACCGTGTGCTTCCTTTCAGCTCTTCGGTTCTTTGCAAACATTGGATATAAAACAATTCGACCACCTTCATGAAACGAAATCCAATTATTGGGAAATATAGAATCAGGTGTTGGTGGAAAAGGAGTGTCTTGAATCACATTAACCACTATATGATAATACCTTAACAATGATACAAAATCAGTAAACTCGGTCAATGCCTTGGCTTGAACATCTTCAATCTTCACCATCTGCTGGAAATAATTATTTACTGCCGTTTCTTCATTAAAGCCAAAACAAGTTGGTTCAATCATTAATAAAGATGTAAGACGTGAGAATCTAGTCATATGTATTTAATTATCATTTAACCCTATATCTTACTTCTATTCAATGGCATACTCATGCAATGGAAACCACCTCTTGCACGAGATAATTCCGCAGAAGGCATCAATATAACAGTATCCTTAATATCATCTGCTGAAATTCTATCCATTTCTAAATCCTGAATTAAATCTTGAACACGTACCAATGAAAAACCAGCCTGCTCAAAAGCAGCATTGGTTTTTTCATTTCTATCATAAGAGAGCACAACACCTTCTTTCAATGCAAGTAAATTACAGGAGTCCGTCCACTGCTCCCTTGCAGAATAAGGATACTCATTGTTTCCAGAGAAAATAATCTGTACTTCATCGCAGCCAAAATCATGTATGCTAATATTTCGAAGCAATGCTTCTAAACTGGAAAAGTACTTCGGTTCAGTTAAGTCACGTTTAGTAAACTGCATAACACTAACCTGATCTTCACTTTTACTAATCAAAAACTTCTCTATTGAAACAGAATTATGCTGATTAATCATCTGTTCTGAAAACAAGCCCATCATCACCCATACATTTTTTTTAACCTGTGTAAATATGGTATCAATATGCATATAGTCACGCTTATGTGGAATACTGACCATACTTACCTTGGATACTAGATTTTTCTCAAAAACTTTCTCAGCTAATTGGGCAGCAGCAGCAGCACTAGTTCGTTCACTTATGCCAATAATAAGATGATCTTCAGATATCATCATCACATCCCCACCTTCTAGTGTGATAATGCTTTCGCTATGGTTATCGGGAATTAAAAATGCAGGTCTATTTTGATGCAACTCAATAATATTCTCTCTACTTCCACTGAATATGGGATGATAGAAAAAAATATACTTTGCTAGCAGTGCCTCGCGATGCCGAGCAATTTTTGCTGGCTTGTTCAAAACAATATGATCTTTAATTACAATCCCAATATCCCGTGTAAATATGAAATTTGGAATCGGAGCAAAAAGAACAGACTTATCATTTCCTGTACCAGATAATAGACAGCTAGCTAATTCAGATGGGCTATAGGTTTGTAACAGTTCTTGTGTTGAATGGGTGCAACCCTCAATAGCACATACCGAAGCAATGATTTGAGAACAAAGTAATTTATCAGATAACACTTCAGCTAAAAGCCACTGCAGTTCAATGACATGCTCAGAACGATGAAAGTCATTATGACTTGGTTGATAAAAAACCCTATTTGATTCAGGAGCATCAATTTCTTTTAATCTACCTTTTATCTTTTTAGGATCTAGAAAATACATCAATAGCTTAATGTAATGATCATACTCCTCTCTACGAATCGTATCAAGGTGGACAATGTCTTCAAATAACCAATCCTGTGCTTTTGATGGAACAACTTTACCTAATCCGTTATCAGGACTATGAATTAATATTTTAGTTAATTGACCTATCTCAGAAGTAATATTAAAATGAAACATATAAAAAAATTGTGTGTAGAGACAAATGGTTAGAAATATCAACAACCCATATCATATGAATGATTAGCATGATAAATTTTGTATGTACTTAAATTCTATGGGCTATTGAACCCTGTTGTGAAGACAGTATAAATTGAGAAGCTAGTAATCAGGCATCGGGTTCAAGCCCGCATATATCCATGCAACGTGACACGGTCGGTGAGAAAGTAACATATTCGCCTTCATAAGTGCAAGTTAAAAGATAATTACTAATTATTTCTATCCAAGATATATTTAATAATAGCTCAATAAAAAACGATCGATATATCTAAATACCAAAATCACACAAAAACTTGATTCGCATAATTTTAAGTTGCTCCCATTCTAGATCTAAATCTGATAACTCGGATCTAGCCACATCCAGGCTACTTGTTTCGCAGCTTTTGAAATATTCTAAAATATCCACTTGATCATCTTGATCAACCATTTGGTCTATCGCATATCCTAAATTCAACTTTGTTCCACTCGCGACAATAGTCTCCATTTCTTCTAACAATTGATCCATTGGTATACCACGACTTTTGGCAATAACGTCAAGAGCCGTTTTTTTATCTACTTGTTGAATTATAAATACTTTATTGCCACTCTTGTTAACGATGCTTTTCATGAAAAAATCATCTGGCTTCACTATTTCATTTTCAACAACATATGCCAAGATAACTTCTATAAATTTTTGCCCATACCGCTGGGCTTTCCCTTTACTTACACCACTAATTCTCTCTAACTCTTCCAAGGTCGTTGGATACTGAATTGACATGTCTTCCAATGAACTCTCAAGGAATATAACAAAAGGGGGTAATTTTTTTTCTTTGGCAATTTCCTTCCTAAGCTCCTTCAACATTTCAAATAACTGTACATCCGACGCAGCAGGAATTGTGGTATCAGCTACAGCATCTTCATCATCTTCATAAGCATCGTCAAATGGATTCGTCAACACCAATTGAAATGATACAGGTTTCTTCAAAAAGGCTAAACCTGCTTTCGTGAATTTTAGAACACCATGCTCAGTAATGTCTTTTTGAAGAAATCCTTCAAGCAGCATCATACGAATTAAGGATAACCAATAATGCTCGGTCTCATCACTACCACAGCCAAATACACTCAATTCATCATGCCTATACATTTGTATCTGCGGAATCATTCTTCCGATTAATATATTCAACACATAATCCGATGAAAATCGTTCATCAAGCGCCTTAATTACTTTAAGTAAATGGATAGCGTTTTGCTTTGCTTCTATACGTTCTTTCGGATGAAGACAATTATCACAACTGCCACAATTCTCTGCAACATATGGTTCACCAAAATATGTCATGAGCACTTTTCTTCTGCATTGTCCACTTTCTGCAAAAGCAACCATTTCATCAATAAGTTGTCCGCCCACCTCACGTTCACTCAATTGCTTATCCCGTAAAAAATGTTCAAGCTTTGAAACATCTTTATGAGAATAATATAAGATACACTTCCCCTCCATACCGTCTCGCCCAGCTCTTCCCGTTTCTTGATAATAATTTTCCAAACTTTTTGGAATATTATAATGAATGACAAACCGTATATCTGGCTTGTCAATCCCCATCCCAAAGGCAATGGTTGCAACAATCACCTGAGTATCTTCATTCAAGAATTGATCTTGTCTATCTGCCCTTAATTTACTGTCTAATCCTGCATGATATGCACATGCTTTAATGCCATTCACATTCAGCAAGGCAGCTAACTCTTCTGTAGTTTTACGATTTAACGTATAAATAATTCCACTTTTCCCTTTATTCTCTTGGATGAATCGAACGATTCCTCTGATCGTTTGATCTTTATTTACCTTCGAAATGACCTCATAATAAAGGTTTGGCCTATTAAAAGAAGAAATAAAAATATCCGGTTTTCTCAAACCAAGATTATACACAATATCATGCTGTACTTTAGGTGTCGCCGTGGCCGTTAGGGCAATTACAGGGGCTTTTTTGTTGATTTGATCCATCATCTCCCTTAATCTCCTGTATTCCGGTCGAAAATCATGTCCCCACTCTGAGATGCAATGGGCCTCATCAACTGCAAAAAAAGACACTTTTAAATCACTAAAAAAATCAATATTCTCCTGTCTTGTCAACGTTTCTGGAGCAACGTATAATATTTTAGTCTTACCCGTTTTTAAATCACTCTGAACCTCCTTGATCTCTTTCTTATTTAACGTCGAATTTAAAAAATGGGCAACATTATCCTTACTGCTGTACCCTCTTACCAAATCAACCTGATTTTTCATCAGCGCAATCAAAGGAGAAACAACTATGGCACAACCATCCATGGTCAATGCGGGAAGTTGATAGCATAAACTCTTACCACCTCCAGTTGGCATAATTACAAACGTATCATTGCCCTTGAATAAATTTTGAATGACCACTTCCTGATTGCCTCTAAAGGCATCAAAACCGAAAAACTCCCTTAATGGGGTTAACAATTCAGGCTGATTAATCGAGGAAGTATTAGCTGTAGATGATTTTATAGACGATTTTGAAGAAGATTTTACAGGAGACATGGGTAAGATGCAAGCCTTTTTTAATAAAATGATCAATTAACAAGCGAAATCGTGTATAAAATTGCCGGATTGGCGAATTTTTAAGGTGGCATAACAAATTTACCGAATCTAGATCAATATTCCTTGTAGTAAATTGGTATAAACGGCCTAAAAACATTCTTTAACTTTTCATACCTATAAGTAGATTTACAGCAATACCATATATTACATAGGTAGATTTAAAAACATCCATAAATATGGTACTTTTGCCATGCTAAATTGATCCTGATTTTATAACTACTTCACATGCAAAGACAATCCATTCAGGATATAGCTAAAAATACCCTTTCGCTAGAAGCCAATTCCATATTGGCATTAACCTCGTATATAGATAATCAATTTGAAGCAATCATTGGGCTCATCCACCACATTAAAGGTCGGCTAGTAATCAGTGGAATTGGTAAAAGTGCCATCATTGGACAAAAAATTGTAGCCACGTTAAATAGCACGGGTACGCCTTCCATTTTTATGCATGCAGC
Organism: Chitinophaga pinensis; assembly: GCA_945872805.1. Lineage (GTDB taxonomy): Bacteria > Bacteroidota > Bacteroidia > Chitinophagales > Chitinophagaceae > Pollutibacter. The sequence continues at coordinate 15,630 of CAMCBE010000001.1, forward strand.
CGATGCAATTCATGGCGACCTTGGAATGATTCAGGAAGATGATATCTTATTATTAATTTCCAAAAGTGGAGAAAGCCCAGAAATCAGAGTGTTGACGACCTTGATTAAAAATTTGGGGAATCCTCTGATTGCCATGGTTGGGAACATCAATTCTTCTCTTGCACATGAAGCCAACTACATCTTGAATACTACCGTAAGCCAAGAAGCTTGCCCTAATAACCTAGCGCCAACATCAAGCACAACTGCGCAGTTAGCAATGGGGGATGCCATGGCAGTTTGCTTAATGGAATTAAAAGGATTTACAGCAAATGACTTTGCAAAGTTTCACCCAGGCGGAACATTGGGTAAAAAACTATACCTAAGGGTTTCAGACCTTAGTAAAATGAATAAAAAACCACACGTAAAAGAAGGAAGTAGCCTGAAAGAGGTAATCATGGAAATTACACATAAGCGCTTAGGGTTAACTGCCGTATTAAACGAAAGCGAATCGCTAACAGGGGTCATTACTGATGGAGATTTAAGACGAATGTTGGAAAAAGGAAGTGACTTTGAATTAACATTAGCAAAAGATATTATGAGCCTTAACCCAAAAACAATTGAAGCAGATGCTATGGCTGTAGATGCATTAGCCAAGATGAAAAAAAATAACATAACCCAACTTCTAGTAATCGATAATGGTACGTATACTGGGGTCCTCCACCTTCATGATTTAATCAAGGAAGGACTTATCTAAATTTATACTTATGATGAACAAAAGTCACTATGTAGCGATTATGGCAGGTGGAATTGGCAGTCGTTTTTGGCCAATGAGTAGAACAGCTTACCCAAAGCAATTTCTTGATATATTAAACACAGGAAAAACATTAATTCAAGAAACATATGAACGATTCACAAAATTCATCCCCACAGAAAATATCTTTATCGTAACCTCTGAAGAATATGTTCCTATTGTAGTTAAACAACTCCCAAATATCCCATTAAAAAATATTGTTGCTGAACCTTCAAGAAAAAATACAGCACCCTGTGTAGCCTATATTTCATATAAACTCAGTAAAATAAATGAAAAAGGCTCATTGATCTGTGCTCCAGCAGATCACCTAATCAAAGACGAAACTGCTTTCACTAAAGTGTGCCTAGAAGCATTAAGTTTTGTTGGACATCACAAAGCACTCGTTACCCTCGGAATAAAACCAACTCACCCAAATACAGGTTATGGCTACATTCAATTTGAACAGCAACCTGCGAGTGACAATGTATATAAAGTAAAAACATTCACAGAGAAACCCGACAAAGAACTAGCAAAAACATTTGTGTCTAGTGGAGAGTTCCTCTGGAATGCAGGAATATTCGCGTGGCAGATAGATAATATTATCTCCGCATTTGAAAAATACCTCCCTGAAATTGCTGAAGTATTTGAAGCTGAAAAATCAAATTTCAATACACCTAATGAAATGGAAGCTATTGAAAGAATCTATCCACAGTGTACAAATATTTCGATTGACTATGGAATCATGGAAAAAGCAGATAATGTATACATTATTCCATCAGCGTTTGGTTGGAGTGATTTAGGAACATGGAACTCGGCCTATGATAATATGAATAAAGATTATCTTGGGAATGCAGTTTCGGGAAATGATGTTATCGTAATAGATGCTACTCAAAACATGGTACATGTACCAAACGATAAATTAGTTATCCTTCAAGGGATGGATGAATATATTGTAGTAGATACAAAAGATGTACTACTCATTTGTAAAAAAGAGAAAGAGCAAGAGATAAAACAATATGTAGCTGAAGTAAAACGAAATAAAGGCGATAAATTTTTATAGAATCCCATAGTTGAATAAAGTAATCACTTAATAATTCAAAATATAGTCAAAGCATATCCCTTGTTGAGTTTTAAGTATATGCAATAAGTAATGATGATGAATCCGATTAATTCAAAACTACCCAATACAGGAACAAGCATATTCACTACAATGAGTGCATTGGCGACCGAAAACAATGCAATCAACCTCGGACAAGGCTTTCCAGACTTTCCAATGGATGAGTCGCTAGCTGCCCTTACTCAAAAAGCCATTGGCGATGGATATAATCAGTATGCCCCGATGGCAGGCTATCCGGCATTACGCGAATCCATTTCAGAAAAAATAAAATTCTTATACAACACAACTGTATCGGCAACAGATTGCATCACCATTACTCCTGGTGGAAGTTATGCGATATATACTGCCTTTACCACTATTCTAAGACCAGGTGATGAAGTCATTTTATTTGAACCTGCTTATGATAGTTATACCCCAAACATCCTAGTAAATGGCGCAATCCCAATCCGAATAGCGCTTGAATTTCCAAATTATAGCATCAACTGGGATAAGGTAAAATTGGCTATCAATGAAAAAACAAAAGCCATCATTATAAATAGCCCACATAATCCAACTGGCAGCGTCCTATCACATGAAGATATTTTAATGCTCTCATCTATTCTAAAAGACACATCAATCTATTTGATCAGTGATGAAGTTTACGAACATTTAATATTTGATGATAAGCAACATAACAGCATTTTAAAATACCCCGACTTATTCAAGCGTAGTTTTGTCTGCTTCTCATTTGGGAAAGTATACAACTGTACCGGTTGGAAATTGGGCTATTGCGTTGCACCTAAACCCCTAATGGATGAATATAGAAAAATTCATCAGTTTGATGCATTCTGCTGTTTTACGCCAAGTCAAGTAGCACTAGCAGAGCATCTAAAAAATAAAAATAGCTACTTATCATTAAGCAAGTTCATGCAAGCAAAAAGAGATTTTTTTGTCTCCTGCATGAAAGAAACAAAGTTCACTTTGTTGCCTTCGTTTGGAAGCTATTTCATTTGCGCTACCTATGAACATATCTCAGACCTACCAGCAAATGAATTTAGCATAGAACTAACAAAAAAGCAAGGCGTTGCTACCATACCAGTTTCTGCATTTTACATGGATGGGAAAGATGATAAAGTAATTCGATTCTGCTTCGCCAAAAAAGAGGAAACCATTATTGAAGCAACAAACAGACTTCAAGAATTAAGCAGGTAAATAAGTGAATCGTCTAGTATACTAATGACCGGCTTTCAAATAGCTCCACCCTTCAGATTGTTTTTTAATTAATTCCACAATAGCACTAGGAACAACAACAGACTCTTCAACCAATTGTGAAGAATTAATTTTAAAGCGCTTCATCGAATTATTACAGACAGATAATGAAACACCTTTTTCTTTTGCTGATTTTATTCTTGAAATAAATACAGTACTATCTTTTACCAACATATATATTGCAGGACCATGAAAAATAACTTCGATTTGTAAATCTGGTACTTGAGCCAATACATTATTTATTTGCCTAAATACCCCTGCTGTAGTTGTAGTATCTCCATCAGAAACATCCCATACCACTTTTAATTTTTTATCCTGTGCATATCCAATAGAAGTAAGAAAAAATGCTATTACAATAAATAAATATTTCATAAAAAGAAAAATTTAAACTTAACGGAATTGATAATCATAGCCTTCCAATTGTGAAAGCAAATCTTTCGGTACATCTGTTGCAGTTACTCTGTCTTCTACCTTTGGAGCAACCAATGGATGTTCCTTAAGGTATTCCCTCATAATATTATGTAAAGTACCTCCAAGTTTATGCGCAGATGAAACGTTTTCAATCCTACACAATGTATCATCTGGATCACCCTCACGTTCACATGCTACAATTGAATATTTTTTTGATAGATTGATGCTCTCCCCTTTTATTTTAATCCAATTCAATCTTTTTCCCATTTCATTATATGCTGTAAAATTTATTTGCATCCCAGCAAAACGTACGACCCATCCTCCAAAACGGTGTCCTGGATTTTTGGCAAATACATTATGCAACTCTTTTTCAAGCCAATCCCACAATTGTTTACCCGTAATTTCACCCCCTTTTGCATCACTATTTACTGGTAGCATGTTCCACAGGAACTCATTTGTGATTTCGGCAACACCTTTTTTCTGGTCTACAACTAACGGTGGACAAAACCTAAACCCATTACTCAATGCTATATCTGGTTTATACTTCCAATAAATAGCATCAGTGATTAAATTATCTATCGGATTCTCCAATACAAAATACCTTACAAGGGTTGTTTTTGTTTTTCCAATAACGGTATCCATCTCTTCCGCATAGGGCTTTCTGGCATCTTCAACTTTTCGTAACATTTCAGGATCTGGATGATATTTTTCAGGGTCAACATCAAGCAATTCATAATGTGCATCTTTTAGTTTTCCTCCTTCAACAATGAGTTCAAGTTTAGAAACAAATGATCCAAATGCTCCCGGCTCAGTTACTTTAGTATACTTAGTTTGAATAGGCGTCCTAACGCGTTCATGCGTATCAGCTCCCAAAATGAAATCAATACCCTCTACATGTGGCATGTTACCTAGATCAACCTGCTGAGCCAGCCCCATATGAGTTACCAGAAAAACCAGATTGCATTGTTCTATATCCCGCAAGTGCTTAATATAACGTTGAATATTAACCTCAGGTTTTGTAAACTTAATCCCCTTGCTGTATGCAGGAGATTGTCGTTTGGGTGTTAATGGATCATTATACCCTATGAATCCAATTTTTGTGTTGCCAAAATGCTGAACATACCAAGGATGAAAAATCAACTCACCATGATTCGCAGCATTTGTATCATGAAACATATTCGCACAAATCTTCTGCGCAGTATAACCACCAAGATCTCTCTCCATCATCTCCTTTCCATATACAACTTCCCAATTACCAGGCAACACTAAATCATAATCAATATGATTTATAAGTGGAATGATAGCTCTCCCTTCACTCAATGCGGCAACACCGCCACCCTGAAAACAATCACCCCCATCGATCAGTAATGTATTAGTTGGATTCTTTCGGCGAAGATCATCCAACATGGTTTTCAGAACAGCGAACCCGCCTCGTTTTTTATAAACTGCTTTATTATTTTCTAAAAAAAATTCATCATGCGTATACAACTGTGCATGAATGTCTGCAGTATGAAGTAGCGTAATTTTCTGCGCCTTACCTGAATCGATAACACTTGACCTATTTGATGATGTAATTAAATCATCAGACCGTTGAAATGCTGATGCAATTTGTGGAACACCAGTTAGCAAAGCTCCCCCTAATGAAATATTTTTAAGAAATTCCCTTCTGTCTTTCCCAGAGTGCTGGTTGTTGCAAGAACATTGACCTTCTATATTTTTTGCACTCATATTACATTGAAATTTAAATTTTACGCTTTCTTTTGCATCTTCTTTCTGAACGCAACGATTGGAGGGAATGGTCCAAATTTATGTTGCTCCTCAGAAAACCCGTCTTTATAAGGCCCAAAAGGATGATCAACCGGTTTTTTTGAAATGTTTGGCCAATCACCTGTAAGGTCTTTTGTTGGACGAGGTCTACTGTTTACAAATGCTGCAACATCCCACGATTCTTCATCACTCAAAACAGGATTTTTATAACTCGCTTGTAAAAAAGGCATATTTGCCTTTACATAACCCGCAAACCGAGACAACCTAAATAACCCTGCACCCGTATTATAACTATTTACTCCCCAAAGTGGCGGATAAGTATATCCCCCGATTTCATTTAATTTACCTGCGCCATCTGCACCATGACATGATACACACTTAGTTTGATAAACTAATAGTCCTTTTGCAGGATCTGCAGGCCTATCTAAATAGCTTAGTTCTAATATTCCTGAACCCTTTGGCTTTTTTTCTTTTTCTAAATCATCCCCTATCCAATGCATATAAGAAACAATTGCTCGCATCTCTTTTGATAGTGAATCGATAGCCTTCCCATTCAAGCTTCGCTGTAAACAATCATTTACTCTTTTTTCAATGGTTTCAATAGTACCGCTCCGCTCCCTAAATTTTGGGTAAGTAGGAACTACCGCACTATAATTATTCCCCCAGGGAAGTGTACCTCCGTCTAAATGGCAATTCTGACAATTCATCCCATTACTGATATGCGCCACCTTCCCTTTAGGTCCCAAATAATAAGAGGTGTTTTCAATTAATTCTCTTCCGTAAGCAGTAAGACTATCCTCTGGTTTAATTTGATATTTATTCCACCCACGCCAAACTGGTTCTTCTTTAGTAACTATTGGAACAGGTGCATTGCATGCATAAAATATAGGTAGGAGAAAAAAAACAGTATAGGTAAACGATAGTTTTTTCATCCGTTAGCGTTAATGGGGAAGTTTTTCTCGAAGAAGTCCATACACCCACGTTCCAACGATTGCCATGAAAATAGTTACTAATGTAACAGTGGCACCATATCCAAGTTGAGCGTACAATGGACCAGGACAAGCACCTGTCATTGCCCAACCAAAGCCAAATAATAGTCCCCCAATAATTTGACCCTTATTCATACTTTTTACTGGAAACTTAATTTCTTCCCCGTAGATGCTTTTAATATTAAATTTTTTAATCAGAAAAACGGATAGTGCACCTACAGCCACTGCCGAACCAATCACGCCAAACATATGGAAACTTTGTAATCTAAACATCTCTTGTATGCGAAACCAGGACACCACTTCAGCTTTAATAAGAATTATACCAAAGAGAATTCCAAATAATAAATACTTGAGGTTATGCCAAGAGGGTGTTTTAATTTCTTCTTCACTGATGCAAATGGCATCCAACGAACGCATTTCAAAATCAGTATTGGTATTTTTTAATGTCTCTTTCATACTATTACATGGATAAGATAAATGGAAGAATAAGATTCGCCATAATAAAACCTCCAACCATAAAACAAATGGTTGCAACTAGTGATGGAAATTGCAACATAGACAACCCCATGATAGCATGACCAGATGTACAACCGCCTGCATAACGTGTTCCAAAACCTACAAGAAATCCTCCGAATAACATCATAATGATTCCTCTTGGTGTTGACAACGACGCCCAACTAAAAAGATCATTTGGAATTAATCCACTATAATCAGTTATACCATATTGAGAAAGTTCAGCAACTAGTTTTGGATTGACCACCACGGCACCACCATCTTTTAAATACAATAGGGTTATAATTCCTCCAATAAAAACACCAAAAACAAAAAATAAATTCCAAATTTCTTTTCTCCAATTGTATTGGAAAAATGGAATTTTGGCAGGAACACAGGATGCACATATATGACGTAATGAAGAGGAAATTCCAAAAGTCTTATTCCCAAAAATGAGCAACAATGGGACCATCAGTCCGATTAATGGGCCCGCCACATACCATGGCCAAGGTTGTTTTATCAATTCAATAAGATTCATGAATAAGGTATTTATAATATTATAATAAGGTGGTTGGACAAATATAATCAGTTAAGATAAAGCCGCCATTTTCTTTAATGGCATTAAATCCACCATTTACGTCAATTAAATTATGGTACCCTCTTGCCCTCAACGTGGATATAAAAATCATTGAGCGATAACCACCCGCACAGTGCACAAAATATTTTTTTTCTGGATTTATTTTTTTAGCACTTTCATTTATAAAATCTAACGGTGCATTTTCAGCACTTAAAAGATGCTCTGAAAGATATTCGCTATTTTTTCTCACATCTAAAATCGCTGTATTAGCATCTGATGAGATTATTGATTTTAACTCGTCGGGTGAAATTGAATCGATGCTATCGGTTTCAAATCCAGCCTCTTTCCATCGCTCAAAACCTCCATCAAGAAATCCAATACAATGATCGTAGCCAACTCTTGCCAATCTAGTTACCACTTCCTTTTCTCTTCCTTGTTCTGCTACTATTAAAATTTCATGTTTAATATCAGGAATCATGGTACCCACCCAAGGTGCAAAACTACCATCAATGCCAATATTGATTGAATTTGGGATAAAGCCTTTTGTAAAAACGTGTGGATCACGTGTATCCAAAATTAATGCTCCAGTCTCAGTAGCAACAGCTTCAAACGCAGCAGGTGTTAATGCATGCTGACCTCGTTCAAGTACTTCATCTATACTATCATACCCCTCTTTATTCATCATCACATTCAACGGAAAATATTGTGGAGGAGGCATTAATCCATCCGTTACCTCTTTCACAAATTCCTCTTTGGTCATATTTAATCTTAACGCATAATTTGTTTTTTTCTGATTCACCAAGGTATCGGTTGTTTCCTTACTCATGTTTTTACCACAAGCAGACCCCGCACCATGTGCTGGATATACGATCACTGAATCGGGCAACGTCATTACTTTATTTCGGAGGGACTCAAATAACATCCCGGCCAATTCCTCTTGTGTCATATGAGCAGCTTTTTGTGCAAGATCTGGTCTGCCAACATCTCCAATAAATAATGTATCCCCAGAAAATAATGCAACCGGAATCCCCTGTTCATCCTTCAACAAATAACAACTAGATTCCATGGTATGACCTGGAGTATGTAATAATGTAAAGGTCACTTTCCCAACCTTAAATTCTTCCCCATCATAAGCAGTGTGCGAGGCAAAATTTGTTTTGGCTGTTGGGCCATATACTATTGTTGCTCCAGTTGCTTTCGCAAGATCAAGATGGCCCGATACAAAATCTGCATGAAAATGGGTTTCAAAAACATACTTGATCTTCGCGTTATCCTTTGCCACTTTTTCCAAATAAGAGGAAATCTCTCTTAGAGGATCGATAATTACCGCCTCTCCATCACTTTCAATATAATAAGCACCTTGTGCTAAACAACCTGTATATATCTGTTCAATTTTCATATTGATATGCTTTAGTGAATTTAAAAAATTTAAGTGAGAATCACTTCTTTTAAGATAATATAGATTCCCAGTAACAACACAAACCAACCGAATAGTTTCTTTAATATGTGCGGTTGCATTTTTTTTGAAAGCCTGTCACCTATAAAAATACCTCCAACGGCTAAGGCAGTTACGGGAAGCAATAAATTCCAATTCATGGTTGTATGCGACAAATCTCCCAAGAACCCAATTAAAGATTTTGCTGCTATGATTAATAAGGAAGTCCCAATAGCACTTTTCATGGGCAACTTACTTAGAATGACCAAAGCGGGTATAATTAAAAATCCGCCGCCGGCTCCTACTATTCCCGTAAGCAAGCCAACCAATAAGCCCTCAATTATGATCAATGGGTAATTAAATTTTTGCTCTATTAACTCTTCCTCTTTGTCTTTATTTCCTATAATCATACTATAGGAAGCAAATACCATAAGGATAGCAAATACCAACATAAAAAATACTGGCTTCGTCAACATAAAATCTCCAATAGCCAATACATTACTCGGAATAGCCGGCACAATAAATCGTCGTGTAAAATAAACAGATGCAATTGATGGTATACCAAATACAATGGCTGTTTTCATATTAACCAAGCCTTTTCTATATTTGGGTATCGCTCCAACTAAACTAGTAGTTCCTACCACAAACAATGAATACGCAGTAGCTAATACAGGTTCTACAGAGAATAAATAAACCAATACAGGGACAGTTAAAACAGAGCCGCCGCCGCCAATCAAACCAAGTGAGACTCCAATAAACAGTGATGCGATATAGCCAAGTATTTCCATATTAGTATACTATAAGCACAAATATGCACTAATGTTTCCATTACAAAAGTGACATATATCACAGGCATAATAGATTCTATCCTAGCCAATGTATGGTATTGCGTTCCATTGAAATCTGGCCGTTTTTTTCCATTTTCTTCAATAACCTAGAAATTACCTCCCGAGATGAATTTAGATCATGGGCAATTTGTTGATGTGTAAGCATTAAATCATTTCCTAATGAAGAAGTCTGCCTTTTGAGATACCACTCAAGTCGTTCATCCATATTTTTAAAGGCAATATGATCAACAACAGTCAATAACTCTTCAAAGCGCGACCTATATGTTTCAATAACAAAATGATACCATGTGGGATGATTTTTCATGAGGATATCCATCAATTGAATGGGAATCATGATAACCTCTGTTTCCTCAAGGGCAATAGCCATTATAGTACTGGATTGATTCCTCGCCATACAAAGCATACTCAATGCACATGCATCGCCATCTTCTAAATAGTACATAAAAAATTCTTCCCCTTCAACACCTTCTCTATAAAGCTTCACACGACCTTTCACAATTAACATGGCATATTTAAAAAATTGCCCTGGCCTCATCATCACCTCTCCTGCAGGAAATATTTTTGATTCACCATGCTCTATAATAAAATCAGAAAGTGATTCATCAAAAATGGGGAAGGCCTGAACTAAATCATGTGTAGTGTATGAAAGCATGTATAAAAAAATTAATGCTAATGTAATCCTTATCGTCCCATGTATACCATAAGTATCTGCACATCACTTGGATTGATTCCAGAAATACGTGATGCTTGACCAAGGGTTCTAGGTTGAATGCGCTTTAGTTTTTCTTTTGCCTCCGTACCAATTGCATGTACTTTACTGAAATCAAAGCTAGCAGGGATTTCCAGGCCTTCTAATTGTGCCATACGATCTACCATTTCTTTTTCCTTATCAATGTAAACGGCATACTTCATTTGTATTTCAGCCTGTTCAATTTCTAAGGATGAAAAAGAAGAAAATTCACCCTGCAATGATGGAATGCTTTCAATGATATCTTTAGCGGCAATACCCGGGCGTAAAATAAGTTGAGCGAGCTTTTGTTTTTGAGTTAGCGCAGCCGAACCAGCTGTTTCAAAATATGCATTAATCAAATCAGGCTCTACAGATGTTTCATTAAATAATTTTATGATTGACGCTACATTTTCTTTCTTGGTACAAACTGCTTCATACCGAGCTCTTGATGCTAAACCAATCTGATAGCCCATTTCAGTCAACCTCATGTCTGCATTATCTTGTCGCAATAATGTTCTAAACTCTGCTCGAGAAGTAAACATGCGATAAGGCTCTTCCGTTCCTTTGGTTATCAAGTCATCAATCAACACCCCAATATAGGCTTCATTGCGTTTCAAAATCAACGGCTCTTTTTCAACGGCTTTTTGGTGTGCATTAATTCCTGCCATCAAGCCTTGGCATGCTGCTTCCTCATATCCTGTTGTACCATTGATTTGACCAGCAAAAAATAATCCGTCAATCTGTTTGGTTTCTAACGAATAATTCAATTGATGTGGTGGAAAATAATCATATTCAATGGCATACCCAGGCCTGAACATACGGCAGTTTTCGAAGCCAGGAATCTTTATAAGTGATTGATACTGAACACTTTCTGGTAATGAAGTTGAAAATCCATTCAAATATATTTCAACCGTATTAAAGCCTTCAGGCTCCACAAACAATTGATGCCTATCACGGTCTGCAAAACGATTAATCTTATCCTCAATGCTCGGACAATAGCGTGGACCGGTCCCTTCTATTCTACCAGTAAACATTGGACTCCGATCAAATCCAGTTTTAAGCGAATCATGTACATCTATGTTAGTATATGCAATCCAACAACTTCGTTGTTGAGCAGGAGAGATTCGTTCTATGTCCAAATAAGAGAAACCAGAGATCTCATCATCCCCTTTTTGTTCCTCCATTTTTGAATAATCTAAACTCCTACCATCTAATCTAGGCGGTGTTCCAGTTTTAAGTCGATCGCTTTGAAGCCCTAATGAGACAAGTTGTTCTGTAATTCCAGTGGCCGCTTTCTCTGCCATCCTACCACCGCCAAAGGTTTTCTCCCCTATATGAATAATGCCATTTAAAAAAGTACCATTGGTCAGCACCACCGTTTTAGCCTGAATTTCATTCCCCATGCCGGTGATAATTCCAGTACAACGGCCTTCCTTTATCAGTAATCCATTCACCATGTCTTGGTAAAATGACAGATTGGGTGTTGCCTCAAGCATTTCTCTCCATTTCTGAGAAAATAGCATTCGGTCACTTTGTGCACGTGGGCTCCACATGGCAGGACCTTTTGAGCGGTTCAACATCCTAAACTGAATCATTGACTGATCAGTGACAATTCCTGAATACCCACCTAAGGCATCAATCTCCCGTACGATCTGACCTTTTGCAATTCCGCCCATAGCAGGATTACAACTCATCTGAGCGATGGTCTGTAAATTCATGGTAACCAGCAAAACCTTACTGCCCATATTTGCGGCGGCCGCCGCAGCCTCACATCCAGCATGGCCGGCACCTACAACAATTACATCATATACAGGAAACATACCGCGAAGTTACGATGCCAAAACAAATAGGCAATCAGTAATATAATAAACAAGTAAAGCGATTAACTAAATTCCCACTACCTGTTTCGATTAAAAATGGCCGTACTGAACAATGTTCCACGTGGAACCTATTCCTTTGAGCCAAATTCTTGGACTACTATAACTCGTTCGCCGTTTTTGTGCGACTTTATAGAAATACCCGTTTCGGTGAAATTAGCTTGAAGGAGATTTTTACGGTGCCCTAATCCATTCACCCCTATATCCAATAGCAATAACACCAACGAAGCCAATGAACCATCTTTCCCAGCATAAATATTCTCAGCGGCAGATTGACGAAATCCAACAGCTTGAACGCGCATAGCAAAGGTTCTTCCAGTAGAACTAGTATGGCTTATCCCATCGGCATGCAAAGAAAGATCAAGTGCATGTTCCTTGGCAAGGATGGAAAGTTTAGGGTTTAGCCTAAAATAAGGCAATGACCCAATGGTAGATAAATCTGTTTTCAGTGATTTGGCGTTCTGCCCATCAACTTGTGGGAACTGCTTCAAAAATGGGACCAAACAAGCAGTATAAAATAGGGTTGGGTCTTGTCGGAAATAATTAACCCAGTATAAAAAGCTCAACTCAGCCTCAGATAGACCAAATGGAATGCCTTCACGTTCAACCTGCTTCCTTAACGCTTGGTCAACGGATAAATGGAGAATAAAGGGTTTATCAGGTAATTCAAATGATGATTGGCCCGATGCAGTCAGTAAAAAGAATAGGCCAATAAAAAAAGCAAGACTATGTTTCACGTGAAACTATTTAGGTGAAAAGGAAAGGTGCTGCATCATTTTCTATCCAAAATAACGCTTCAATAACTTTTCTTCCATTGAACGCATGGTTAATTGATCTTCTTTCAACTTGTCTTTATACCCTAACAAATGTAAAAGTCCATGAAAAATAACCCGATGAAGTTCATGATAGAAAGGGATCGAAAGACTTTTTGCATTATCCTTGACCCTGTCAATACTGATATACAGCTCAGCCTCTAACCTTTTTGGTGTTGGAGATAGATCGAACGTAATGATATCTGTAAAAAAATCGTGTCGCAAAAACTGTTTGTTGATCGATAATAGATAATCGTCATCACAGAAAATAACATTCAAGGAATCAATAGGATGCCTATTGCCCTGTGCCGTCTTAAGGATAAAGTTTTTCAACTTCGTACGGTCACGCAAAAATGAAACCTCTGTTTGATAAAAAAATGAAACCTCTCCCATAGAATAAATAAAAGTACAAGAAATCCATGTAAGCGAATTAGTTTTGCAGTTCTAAGAATTGAACATGCAGAAAAAATTATCAGAACTTCAAGTTGGCCAAAAAGCAATTATCATTTCCCTTGAAGATGAAGAGCTGGTATTAAAATTATTAGAAATGGGATTTATCCCAGGGGAAGACATTACGATGGAACAAATAGCCCCACTCGGCGATCCAGTTTCAGTGAATATTGCAGGATACCAAGTGAGCCTTCGTATCAATGAAGCTGAAACCATAATGGTAGAAATATAATAGTTTAACTAATTGATTTTCAAGTATTTATGAAAATTGGACTATACTTTGGCTCTTTTAATCCTATCCACAATGGGCATTTAATTATTGCCAATTACATCCAACAATACAATGACTTAGATCAAGTATGGATTGTAGTCTCTCCGCAAAATCCGCATAAAGAGAACCTCACCTTATTAAATGAATACCATAGACTACATCTCGTTAGTCTAGCCGTTCAAGGTGAGCGACATATTAAAGAAACGGATATCGAATTTCATCTCCCCAAACCATCTTATACTATAGACACATTAACGTATTTGGAAGAAAAATATCCTCAACATCAGTTTTCAATCATCATGGGAAGTGACTCACTTCAAAATTTGACAAAATGGAAAAGCAGTGATGTAATAATGAAACGATACCCAATATATGTTTACGAAAGGCCGGGATATCCTATAAAAATAATCGAGCAAAATAATAATATTATTTTAGCTAAAGCTCCGATGTTAGAAATTTCTGCGTCCATGATTCGATCTATGATACAGGATGGTAAATCTATTCGATATTTTGTACCAGATTCTGTGAAAGAAGAAATTGATGCGAATAGTTATTATAAAACAACTCCGTTTTCAAAAGAAAAATCCAAGCACTAAAAAAAACAACGCAATTACAGGTGCTGGTATTTTAGAATACATCAATAAGAAAAAGGTAGTCGAAACTACAGAGAAAAACACAATAGAAGATTGAGCAGGGCGATGAAGAAATAGAAGTATGGTATCCTTTGTTAAATAAATAATACTAGCAATCATGATTCCAACAACAGCAGCATTAATTCCCTGTATTATTTGCTGCAGTACACTGTATCGATGTAGGTTTTGCCAGATTGGATAAAAAAACAAAACTAAAAAACAACTGGGTAGAAAAATAGCAACTGCACCAATCAAACAACCCATCAACTGATATTGTGGCCCACGATCACTCATGGCCAACCCACCCACAAATGCAGCTATTGAAAATACAGGGCCAGGAATAGCCCGCACTAAACCAGCACCAGTAAGAAAATCATTGCGATCAATTTTTATTACATTCTGATTATTCTGCTTGATGTGATCAGATTCAGGACGAACGACATATTGTTCATACATCATCGGAATTAGTACATCAGCTCCACCAAACACTATGCTTCCGAATCGATAGGTGTTTTCAAATAAATTAAAAGGCGTACGATTTGACCACTGTTGTTTTCTAGCTGATTCTGATAAAAACCCGCTAAGAAGAAAAAGGAAAGAAAATACAATGAATAAACTCCAATTTATTTTACGTTTCTTCCAAGGAATGGAAACTTCTGAAAGCTTATCAAATAAAAGAGATACCAAGGAGCCAAAAAGTAACATGATCGGAAAAATCCAAGGAGAATTGAAATAATAAAAAGTAGCCATACTCGAAATACAAACGATGCCTTTTCCAATCTTGGTTTTGATAAATTTTAAACTAATGAATAAAGCATACACTAAAAATCCAATCCCCATGGGTTGGATGAAACTAAAAAGACCAGAATGTGTTGAAGAAAAATCAAGTGTTACAAAAAAAGATAAAGCCGTCATGATGCTAACGGCTGGAATAATCCAAACCAATAAGGTCAGGATGGCCAAGGGAAACCCTCCCCGCTTAAAGCCAATTAATGTTATAGTTTGGGTAGAAGTAGCTCCTGGCATGAGCTGACAAAATGAATTAATAACTAATAACTCACCTTGGGTAAGGTCTTTCCTTTTTTCGACAAAAGTGCGTGTTAGCAGAGCAAAATGACCTTGAGGTCCACCGAACGCAGAAATACTATGTAAGAAAACTGCTTTTAAAAATGGTATGTGCCGAATGGGTATCAAAAAAGGTTCAGAATTAAGCTATCCTAGGGAGACGTTTGAAATTAATAATGCAATTATTTAATGCCGATAAAACAAAGAATTTATAAAAATCATCGAATATTGAGGAAATTTTATGACATAAAAAATAATCATGATAACTTCGCTCTTTGTAAAAATAACAAAGATTCAATTCAATTCAATACACAGATACGAATGAAAAAAAAGCTAACTAGTTATATTACTATAGGTTGTATATCAGCTATAATAGGTTGTTCCCCAAAAATAGTATCCTATACTCAAGATAAATCTATTCGTAGTAAAACTGGAATTCCAGATTATAGTCAGCTCAACTATTGGGCTGCTCATCCAAATAAAGTAGACCCTTCAGACAGTGTACCTCGCCCCTTGAAGAATACTATAAAAGAGAAAAAAGTAGATGTATTTTTTATTCACCCCACTACATTTCTAGAGGAGAGAGAATATGGCTTAAATAATGCAAGAATTGACAACGACACCATAAACTATCAAACAGATTATACATCAATATTATATCAAGCATCAGTATTTAATGAAGAGGCGCAAATATATGCTCCCAGGTATAGACAAGCGCACATCAGCATGTATTTTGAAAAAGATAGTACTAAAAAGTATAATGCCTTCAATTTAGCGTATGAAGATGTGAGAAATGCATTTATCTATTACATAGAACATGAAAATAAAGGTAGACCAATTGTTATTGCATCACATAGTCAAGGTACAACACACAGTACCCGGTTGATTAAAGAATTTTTTGATGGAAAACCACTAGCAAAACAATTCGTTTGTGGATACCTAATTGGTATGCCAGTTAAAAAGAATCAATATGAAAATATTGAAGTCTGTAAGGATAGCACGTCAACAGGATGCTTTGTAAGCTGGAGAACGTACCGGGAAGATTTTTCGAGTGAAATAATTAATAGGACAGATACAACAATAGCAGTTGTGAATCCAATTATATGGAGATCTACAAATGAAATAGCAAGTAGAAAACTTCAACAAGGAGCCGTTCTCTATAATTTCAATAAAATATATACGCATACACAGGGTGCACAAGCAGAAGGAAATGCACTATGGGTTCCCCACCCTAAATTCCCTGGCTCTTTTTTATATAGAGATAAAAACTACCATTCTGGCGACATCAACCTAT
>CAMCBE010000002.1 GCA_945872805.1 Chitinophaga pinensis
TAAAATCCTTGATTACCTTGATGAGCATCATCTTGTTGAAAATACCGTAGTTGTATATGTTTCAGATCAGGGATTTTACTTGGGTGAGCATGGTTGGTTTGATAAGCGATTCATGTATGAGGAATCGCTAAAAACTCCTTTTGTTATTCGATATCCTCCAATGATTAAACCAGGAAGTAACATTAAGCGTTTTGCCTCTAATATTGATTGGGCGCCTACTGTATTGGATTTCGCTGGAGTTAAAATTCCTGCTGAGATACAAGGGAAATCCCTATTGCCATTGTTCAAAGCACCAATTATAAAACAATGGAGGGATGAACTTTATTATCATTATTATGAATATCCAGATCCGCATAGAGTGAGTCCACATTTTGGGATCCGAACATCAAGTTATAAACTAATTCGTTTTTATGGAGCTGAAAATCAATGGGAGTTGTATGATTTAAAAAGAGATCCAAGTGAGATGCAAAATGAATATGGCCAGAAGAAATATAAAAATATAATAGCTGATTTGAAATCTAGGCTAGGGCTTCTCATTGATGAATATCAAGATGAAGATGCTAAGAAAATCATGATAGATATAAAATAGAGAGTTAGTTTAAGAGTTAAACAATTATGATATCAATACAACCCACTTCCGACGCAGTATATAAAAAAGTTGCATGGCGATTGATGCCTGTACTTTTTGTCTCGTATATTTTTGCCTATTTGGATCGAGTGAATATTGGCTTCGCTAAACTTGGCATGAAAGAAGAGGTATGGTATACAGATGCGGTGTTCTCCTTCGGAGCTGGTATATTCTTCATCGGTTATTTCTTGTTTGAAATTCCTGGTAATATTTTAATGCATAAAATCGGAGCCAAAATTTGGATCACCCGCATTATGGTGAGCTGGGGTTTGATATCTGCGTTATGTGCATTTAGTAACAGCGCAACCACTTTCTACTTATTGCGTTTTTTATTGGGTATAGCTGAAGCAGGATTTTTCCCAGCCATTATATTATACCTCACCTACTGGTTTCCTCAAAAAAGAAGAGCAAGTATGTTCGCCTTCTTTTTCATTGCCATCAACTTTGCAGGTATAGTAGGCTCGCCCATTAGCGGCTGGATTATGTCGTCAACACAACATTCTACAACCCTAAAATCTTGGCAATGGTTATTGATTTTAGAAGCAGTTCCAAGTTTATTGATGGGACTCTGCATTCCATTTCTATTAACTAACCGACCTGAAAAGGCGACTTGGTTAACTAATGAAGAAAAATCTATCATTAGCAACGATATGGCTGCAGATTTTAATTTAAATACAATCCATAATAAAAAGCTATACGATGTACTTGATGCATTTAAGTCTGTTAAGGTTTGGTTTTTTGCATTGATTTATTTCTTCATCGTGATAGGATTATATGGACTCTCATTCTGGTTACCTCAGATTATTGAAAATGCTATCACAAAAAATAAATTGGAAATCGGATTTTATGCATCTATACCCTGGGCATGTGCAGCTGTTGGCATGGTACTGTATTCAAAGCATTCTGATCGAAAAGGAGAACGGAGATGGCATGTGGCATTAGCGTGTTTTGTTAGCATGCTGGCTTTTATTGCAAGTGGACTTGAAGCGACAAGTGCTTTTTTTGTTTTATTTTATATTTCTATCGCGACTACTAGCTTAATGTGTGCTCTCTCTATTTTTTGGTCGCTTCCTGCAATGGTGCTAACAGGAACAGCCGCTGCAGCAGGGATTGCGTTAATCAATTCCGTTGGTAACATCGGAGGGTTTCTGAGTCCTGAAATGTTCACATGGTTTAAAACGCATTATGACTTGGGCGCAGGATTGATGGCAGCTGGTATATCACTTGGGCTAGCTGGATTGGTTACATTGATTGTTGTAAAAAAGTAATAAGCTTAATAAGTTAACTCATGGAGTTATTTGATAACATCGAATATGAAAATAAGGATTTCACTAAGGAAGCCATGGAGCTAGGTGATTATGAAGAGTGTTCATTTGTGAATTGTAATTTTTCACAAGTTGATTTATCTAATTTTATGTTTATCAATTGCACTTTTATCGGATCTAATTTGAGTTTAGCGAAACTCATCAATACTATATTTAGAGAAGTCATTTTTAAAGAATGCAAAATGACCGGACTATTCTTTGATACAGTTAATCCATTTGGGTTTTCGTGTTCATTCGATCATTGTAATTTATCTAGCTCTTCTTTTTTTAAAGTTAAAATGAAGAATGCACAATTCTCAAACTCCACACTAGTGGATGTAGACTTTACAGAATGTGATATAAACGGATCCGTGTTGCGAAATTGTGATTTAACCAATGCTGTATTTGATCAGAGTAATCTAGAAAAAGTTGATTTTAGGACTTCATACAATTATGTGATTGATATAGATCGAAATAGAATTAAAAAATCACAACACTCTTTGCAATCAATTCATGGGTTGTTGTATAAGTACGATATTCTTATTGACTGAACCAGGAAAAGTAAGTTTAGTGAGTCCTTAGCCTAAGTATTGTATATTCAGTACAACCAAAATAAACGAAATGAAATATCTATTTTTATTAATGATTATTGCTTCATTGATATCATGTATTAATAATGAAACAATCAAAGAAACTACTACGAATGACAAAATGGAATTATTTACTGAAAACGCAAAAGTAGTTCAGGGATATATTGATGCATTTTGCAATGAAGACTCTGCAGCGGTGGCAGAATTCTTAGCCGATACGGTGAAGCGAATTGCTCCTGGGTATGGAGATACGTCAACAAGCAAGGCGTATTGGTTAGCTTCAGCTAAGGTTTTTTATTCAGTGTTTGATCATGCCAAAGTGAATAATCCCATTTATTTACCGACGGTTGACCCAATTACCATGAAACCTGATGGGAATGTGAGTGCCTATGGGCATTGGACCGATGAGTTAAGCAATGGGGTAAAGGTTGATTTTAAGTGGCATGGTGTTTTTAAAATAAATTCAGATCATAAAATCGTCTATGCGGATGAGTACCTTGATTTGGGTGGAATGCTTAATGCGATCAACGAGCCAACTAGATAAGAGAAATATATTAGTATCTATTCGTTACTAATATATTTAGTTTTTACTTTTTCGTATTTTTTTTGGGAAAAAGTATGTCGCCCTAATAACCTCTATTAATCAAGCGGGTAAAGGGTTTGGTGAGAACGCTGCATTAAGCGTACTTCTTTTTGTTAACAAGTATAATTATTTGTTAATGATTTGTTATTATAGATTTCATTCAATATTTTTTTGGAGGAACTACTTTTGTCCCTTAAACGTAAAAATAAATTTATGAAACAGCTTATGAGCAAAATTTTGCTTTTCGCTTGCTTGGTGATTGCTGGCCTCACGCCACAATTTACCTATGCACAAAAAGCGATCAGCGGAAAAGTTATCTCGTCTGCAGATGGGCAGACAGTAGCCAGTGCAAGTGTAATTGTAAAAGGAGCCAAGAATGGGGCTTCAACCTCAGCAGATGGTACATTCACAATCTCAGCAAATGTTGGTGATGTGCTTGTTGTATCAGGTGTAGGTATTCAAACATTAGAGTACAAGGTAACTGCATTAGCTTCTCAAGTAATCTCTGTGGATGTCGAAACCAGGGAGTTGAACGAGGTTGTGGTTACAGCACTTGGTATTAAGAAGGAAGCCAAAAGACTAGGCTATTCTATCCAAGAAGTAAAAGGCGCAGACCTTGTGAAGGCACGCGAACCAAACGCTGTTAACAGTCTTGTTGGTAAAGTGGCAGGTTTGACAGTTGGTGCTTCTGCTGAAATTCTTGGTCGTCCACAAGTATTGCTACGAGGTATTGGTGTTAATTTCTACGTAGTAGATGGTGTTCCAATCAATTCTGATACGTGGAATATTAGTCCTGACGACATTGAGTCTTTTTCAATTTTGAAAGGACCTACAGCATCTGCATTGTATGGTAACAGAGCCATTAATGGTGCAATCATTATCAATACTAAGAAAGGGACAAAAGATAAAAGAGGATTTTCAGTTGAATTCAACTCAAGTGTAATGGTTGAGAGCGGATTCAATGCTATTCCTAAAGTACAGGATGAGTATGGCCCTGGTGATCATGGCAAATATGCATTTGCTGATGGCCGCGGCGGTGGTCTAAATGATGGAGACTATGATATTTGGGGACCAAAATTCGAAGGGCAATCAATTCCTCAGTATGATTCTCCAATTGATCCAATTAGTGGAATAAGACAAGGAACTCCTTGGCTAGCACGTGGAAAGAATAATTTAAACCGTTTCATTCAGCCAGGTTTGTTGAATACCACAAATATTGCAATATCTGCAAGCACTGAAAAATCTGATATCAGATTTTCGTTGACTCATACAGGACAAAAGGGGATTGTTCCAAATACCCAATTAGATGGTATCAACTTCAATTCATCCATAGGATATAATTTCAGCCCAAAGCTTCGCTTTGATGCAAATATTAACTACAACAGACAGTTTACTCCAAACGTTCCTGATGTGAACTATGGTCCAAACAGTATGATCTATAATGTAATCATCTGGGGTGGTGCTGACTGGGACATTGATGCCATGAAGAATTACTGGCAGCCTGGTAAAGAAGGTGTTCAGCAGATATATGCAGAATATCAGCGTTATAACAACCCATGGTTTTTGGTTAAAGAATGGCTTAGAGGTCATTACAAAAATGACTTCTATGGCTATATGACATTGAATTATAAAGTAACAAAGAATCTTGAAATAACAGGTCGTTCTTCAGTTACATCATATGACCTATTCCGTTCTGAGAAGTTCCCTTACTCTGCAACGTCTTATGGACGTGAAGAAGCAAGAGGAGATTATCGTGAAGATGATAGAAAGTTATTTGAAAATAATACAGAGGTACTCGTGAAATATAACAAGAATTTCTTCAAAGGATTGAATGTTTCTGCACTAGCTGGTGCAAATATGAGAACGATGAAGTATAATTCAAACTTCGTTTCTACAAACTACTTGAACGTTCCTGGTATCTATTCTTTTTCAAACTCAAGGAACCCTGTAGTAGCTTCGAACTTTGCATCTCAAATGATTGTAGGAAGTGTTTATGGTTCAGTAGACGTTTCTCTCTGGAAATATTTAAACTTAAGTGCAACAATTCGTAATGATAAATCTTCTGCAATCCCAGGATCTGTGGGCGGTACCTATCCTTCATTGTCTGCAAGTACAGTATTGACTGATTACCTAGAACTTCCTTCCGCAATTTCTTTCTTGAAAGTTAAAGCGGCTTATGCGAATGTAAGGGATGGTGGAACTGTATCATATGTTGGCCCTTCTTCATATCCAGTTGGTTATGGCGCTGCCTATACATCTTCTTATGATGGACCAAGTTATAATCTTGTAAGTAATGTGTATTCAACTCCATTAAACTACAATAACACAACTTCTGCATATTATACAGACAACTTGTATGATAATATCCAAACAGCTTCACGTACAAACTATGAGACTGGTTTCGAAATCAGGTTCTTAAAGAACAGGTTGGCATTTGAGCCTACCATCTTCCAATATATTGATGGACCTCAGATTTTCAGAAATCCAATTTCACAAACAACTGGTTACTCTGGTATCTATATCAACGCAGCGAAGTACGCCACAAAAGGTATGGAGTTGGTGATTTCAGGTACACCTATTATGAAGAAAGACTTCACTTGGGATGTAAACTTCAACTGGAGTACTTACCGTCAAACATATGCTGAATTACCAGCTGATTCAATTCAGGTTGGAGACTTGTATGTAAAGAAAGGCGACAGACTTGATATTTATCAAGGTAGAAAATTCGTACGCACACCCGATGGTCAAATTGTAAATGATGCTGGTGGTCGTCCAATCGTTCTTCCAAAATCACAGTTTATTGGATATTCTTCACCTGATTGGACATGGGGCTTTATCAACAAGTTCCGTTATAAATCAGTGACTTTAACAGTTCAGTTTGATGGTCGTGTTGGTGGACAAATGGAAAACTATATCAGAAAACAAACGTTCAGAGGTGGTCGTCATATCGAAACAACTCAAGGTAAGTTGGGTGCAGCTCGTTATCAAGATTATCTTGGTGAAAAAACGTATGTTGGCGAAGGCGTTATGATTGTTTCTGGCACACCAACGTATGATGCTGTTACGGGTAAGCTAAACAATGCTAAAGATCTTACGTTTGCTCCAAACGATATCAAAACGTTTGCTCAGGATTATACTAGCCGATACAATGGTAACACTGAAGGTAATTTGATGAGCAAAACATTCTCTAAACTTCGTGAGATTACCCTTGGATATAACCTGACACCAAAAATGATTTCAAAAACACCATTTAAGACAGCTTCAATTTCTTTTGTAGCTCGAAATTTGTTTTATTTTGTTGATAAGAAACACAATGATGTTGATTTGGATCAGTATGTTGGTAGCGCAACCTCATCTTCTCTTCAATCACCAACAGTAAAGCGTTTTGGCTTTAACTTGAATTTGGTATTTTAAAAATATAAACAGAAAATCATGAAACAATTATTTACATACTTATCATTGATCGTTCTGCTTGTAAGTTCATGCAGTAAGACGTATGATGAGTTCGAAAAAAACCCAAATAGCCCGGAATCTGTACCCGCTTCATTAATACTCAATGGAGTTGAGGTGAGTATTCGTCAAGTTCCATGGGGCAATGAACAGCGTTGGAATCAGTACACTTGTTGCAACTACAACTATTACGGTAACCAGGAGTATAACTGGTCAGGTGCTTCTTTGCAATATGCGACATTGAAAAATGTAATAAAAATGGAAGAAGAGGCTGCGAAATCAGGTGCAGCAGCTCAAAACCCATATGCTGCAATAGGTAAGTTCTTACGTGCATATATTTTCTATGACATGACAATGCGTGTAGGAGATCTTCCGATGACTGATGCGCTGAAAGGTGCTGAAGTTCTTAAACCTAAATACGATAGCCAAAAGGAAATATTTATCCAAATTAACAAGTGGTTAGAAGATGCTAATTCTGATTTTGCATCATTGATAAGTAGTGCCGACAATTCACTTCTTGGCGATTTTTACTATAACAATGATTTGAAAAAATGGCAAAAGCTTGTCAATACTTTCAGACTCAGGGTTTTGGTATCACTTAGTAAAAAAGAGGCAGATGCAGACTTAAATGTAAAGGCCGAGTTCAACAAAATTTTAAGTGGAACTAATACATATCCAATATTCAGTTCAATGACCGACAACTTCGAATTTGTTTATGTAAATCCTTTTAACAAGTATCCTTCTAACCCAGACAATTTTGGGTTTGATGCTACTCGGTACAATACATCGTCTACACATATTGGGTTGTTGACCTCTTTAAATGATCCACGTGTATTTGTTGTAGCAGAACCAGCTGGTTCCAAGTTAAAGGATGGTAATCTTCCATCAGATTTCGATTCTTATGTTGGAGCAAGTTCAGCTGAAGATCTTGCAGACATGTCATCCAAAGCAGGTACAGATAATGGTGCTGGTTTCACTCCTGGTGAGTATTCTTTCACAGGTAGAAAGCGTTATTACAGTAGTTATACTGCTGAAAACACCATTATGGTTGGTTATCCTGAAATGTGTTTAAACATTGCAGAAGCCATCAACAGAGGTTGGGCTACTGGGGATGCAGAAGAGTGGTACAAAATGGGATTGAATGCATCCATCGGGTTTTACGGGATCTCAGAAGGCGTGAATACTTTCTCTTATCTAAAGGCGGGTGGTAAAGTAATTGAGGGTGGTGATTATGTACCGTATCAAGTTACATATACATCTGAAAATTACTATGCGCAACCAGCTGTAAAATATGCAGGTAACAATGCAACGGGTCTTGACCAGATCTTAAAGCAAAAATATCTAGCATTCTTCCAGAATTCTGGAGCAGAAGCTTATTTTACCTATAGAAGAACTGGTGTGCCTTCATTCCAAGAGGGTGGAGCAGGAACTGGGAACAGCGGTAAAATTCCACTTCGTTTTCAATATCCGAGCACAGAAAGAACTACAAATGGCGAAAACTTAGCTGCTGCCTTAAGCAGTCAGTTCGGTGGATCCGATGACATCAATCTTGCAATGTGGGTGATCAAATAACCCAATAAATATATTCTCATCAATTTGGTTGGCGAAACAGAAATGTTTCGCCAATTTTTTTTCAATTACTCGTAAATTGTATCATGAAACAGTCAATTCATTCCACCTCCATATTATTCTTATTTATTTTAGTTAGTCAATTCAGTTTTACACAAGAACGGATTACTCTTCAGGTTCCTGGTAAAGATCGTTTTGCAGAAGTAAATTTAGCTGGTGCTTCGGTATTACCAAGCGGCAGATTAGTTAACCCCGTTGGCAATGTCATGAGAATCACGCATGATCCATTTGGATTAACGATTTCTCCAAATGGTAAACGGGCAGTTACATTGCACAATGGCGTGATCACCATTATTGATTTAGAACATGGCCAATCTACACGGGTTCCTGACTATGCGGGTAAAATAAAATCACCCTTCCCCAATGGATCACTACTAGGTGTTGCATTCAATTCAGATAACAAAACCATCTACCTAAGTGGTGGTGATAAAGGCACCGTAATTGTATACAACTTAGAAACACTAAATGCAGTTGATTCAATTCAATTGGATGGTAAGGTTGGTGATGTATTGTATCAGGATAGCTTCACATCAGACTTATTATACAACGAACATAATAACGAACTCTTGGTATTGGATCAAGCCAATTACCGAATGGTTAGAATAGACTTGTCAACTAAAAAAGTTACGGCGTCCATTCCTGTAGGTCGGCTGCCTTTTGGGTTAGCTATCAGTCCAGATAAAAAAACAGCAGTAGTTGCCAATGTTGGTATGTACGCATACCCTCTTGTTGAAGGCATGACCTTAGCGAATTATAATTCGATGATGATTTCTCATCATCCATACGGGCACAATACACCAGAGTCTATAAATGGTGCAGTTGTTGAAGGAAAAAAAATACCCGGACTTGGTTCGCCTAATGCAGTAGAGTCGATGAGCGTATTTACAATAGACCTGACTTCGAATCAAGTTACTGCGAAACTCAAAACGGGATACCAAGTTGGCGAACTGATTGAAGATGCAGAAGTAATCGGAGGGGCTAGTCCAAACTCTATTGCTATAGGAAAAGATTTCGCTTATGTGACTAATGCAACAAATGATAATATTTCCATGATCGATTATCGCAGTGGAAAAATCATTAAGCATATTCCTATTCGTGTTGATTCACGTATTGATAAGTATCGCGGCTTGTTGCCATTCGGCATTTCATTGTCACCTGATGAAAGCAAGCTCTATGTCGCCTTGTTGGGATTCAATGCGGTGGCTGTAATTGATATCAACTCTACTGAAACAATTGGACTTATTCCTACAGGATGGGGACCAACACGAGTAAAACTTTCTCCAACCCAAAACAAATTATATATTATTAGTAGTCGCGGTATAGGTGCTGGTCCAAATGGCGGAGTAGGGTTTGTTGAACCTCCACAAGGAAGTTATGTAGGAGACATTCAAATGGCTACTTTTCAAGATTTAAATATTCCAGATGAAGCTCAATTGAAATCATATACTAAGCAAGTGATTGATCAAACATTCCAAGAGGTGAAAGTTCAAGACACTAATAATCCACTGCCATCATTGCCCGGAGCATCTGTGTCTCCCATTAAGTATATTGTTTACATCACAAAAGAGAATAGAACATACGACGAAATTTTTGGTCAGTTGCAACAAGCAAGAGGTGATTCAACCATGGCTCGATTTGGGATGAATACAACGGTGATTGTTGGAAAGGATACTATTCGTGGGGCAAACATTACTCCCAATCATCATAAGGTTGCAAAGAAATATGCCTTCTCAGATAATTTCTATTGCGATAGTGATGCATCTATACATGGTCATCACTGGATGATGGGTGTTATTCCAAACGAATGGGTAGAGGCCAATTCTAAGACGTCCAAAACAGCAAAATTGGCATCTTCTGCACCAGGTAGAAGATTTCCTGGCTCTACGGGCAGTATGGATCCTGAAGATTATGCAGAGATTGGTGGACTTTGGGAAGCCTTGGAAAGAAAGGGTCTGTCTTTTTACAATTTTGGCGAAGCCAATGAAACTGCACACGTGCGTGAAGAGTGGATGGATACCGCTACAGGTGCTGGACACGCTGTAATGGTTCCAATGCAAAATGCGGTGTTTACGAGGACTAGCCATAATTATGCTGGATTCAATATGAATATTCCTGATCAGTTTAGGATGCAACAATTTGAGTCTGAGTTTAAAAAAATGTGGTTATCCGGTAAGGCGAAAATGCCTTCTCTTATTACTATGCAGGTTCCTAATGATCATACGGCTGGGCCACGTCCTGCAGATGGTTATTATTCAGATCAAAGCTATGTAGCGGATAATGATTTAGCGGTTGGACGGATTATACATTTTCTTTCACGTACTCCCTATTGGAAAAACATGTTGGTTATTGTAACAGAAGATGATCCTCAAGGAGGGGCAGACCATGTTGATGCTCACCGAAGTATCTTGATGCTTGCAGGCCCATACGTAAAGAGAGGGTATGTGTCCCATACCCATGCTAACTTTGGATCCATCCTCAAAACAATTTATAATATATTGGATGTTCCTTATGTGAATCAGTATGATGTAACGGCTTCTTTGTTACAGGATTTCTTTACGACAAAGCCTGATTTTTCTCCCTATACATTCGAATTTCCCGATAAGCGGATATTTGATACAAAAAATGCTATGAAGCGTTATAATCGTGACGTTGATTGGAAAGCGGTTATGAAAGGACCTGAGATGGATGATGAGGAAGACATGCGAAAAACGCATTATAAAAAAGAGAAGTAAGGGATAATTTAATTTAATATAAGAAAAGTGATTAATGCTCGTTTTGTATTCCTTGCAATACTTATAATTCTATCGAATATTTCTGTAGCACAAGAAGATAGTGCTAAATTGATGGAAGAAGTAGTGGTTACGGCTACACGAAAATCTGAGCAGAACAAGGATCTTCCTTATTCCGTTGCTTTAATAAATACGAATGAATCAGACAAGAGAGTATCACGCACCTTGCCAGAATCGTTGATTGGTGTGCCCGGAGTTTTTATTCAAAAAACTAATCATGGTGGCGGATCCCCATTCATAAGAGGTCTAACGGGAAACCAAACGCTATTAATGGTTGATGGTGTTCGGTTGAATAATTCTATTTCCAGGTATGGACCTAATCAATACTTGACCTTGGTTGATAATTTAATTGTTGAAAAAATTGAAGTGGTCAAAGGAACTGGATCAGTTCAGTACGGTAGTGATGCATTAACAGGAGTAATTAATGTCATTACACGTTCTCAAGAATTCACTCAACAATCAACATGGAAAGGGAGACTAACATCAAGATTCACTGGATTTGAAATGGAGAAAACAGCCCGTCCGGAAATTTCTTATTCGAATAAGAAATTTGCTTTTATGGCAGGACTTAGTAAAAAGAGCTTTGGTGATCTTCGAGGTGGAGATACGACTAGATTTCAAAACCCTTCTGGTTATGGTGAGTTGGCTTGGGATACAAAAGCTAAGTGGGACCTAGGCTCAAATGCTGTAATGACCATTTCATATCAGTCACTTAAGCAATCAAATGTGCCGATTTATCATAAATATAGTTTAGAAAATTATGCGCTGAATAATGCAGATCCACTTAAAAGGGGCTTTGGTTATGTTAATTTTAAAAAGACGTTTAATTCTGATGTATTTAAATCCTTGACTGCATTTGTTTCAGAGCAAGATATTTCAGAATTAAGAAATTCAAGAAAGAATGGATCTTCAATATTGAGGGTTGAACACGATCGAGTTTTTACACTCGGGGGAGGGCTAGATTTCTTAACTGATTTTTTTAAGGGGTGGTCTGCTAATTCTGGTGTTGAAATTTATTCGGACAAAATTATGAGCAGTCGTATTGACCAAGACATCAATAGCGGTGTTGAGGTGTCAAAGCGAGGATTGTATCCCAATGGAGCAACTTACCGAAACGCTGCTATTTATACACTGCATCATTTTCGTTTGAATAGATTTATGTTTGAAGCTGGGGGTAGATACAATTTATATCGGATTGGCATAACAGACACCACGCTCGGAGGGGTTTTGTTAACGCCCACTGCATTGGTTTTTCAAGGAGGTATTGGATATTCCCTTTCTAAAAATATAACTGTTTATGGTAATATCAGCAATGGGTATCGCGCACCCAATGTGGATGACATGGGTACTTTAGGTATAGTCGATTTCAGGTATGAAATCCCTGCATATGATTTAAAACCAGAACGCTCTACTAATTATGAGGCAGGTTTAAAATGGGTGACTAAAAAAGTCAGCGGATCCATAGGCATTTTTAATACCTCGTTGTCAAATTTAATTACAAGAGTTAAGACACAAGAAATGCTCTACGGATATAGCGTTTATAAAAAACAAAATGTCGAAAAGGGATACATACAAGGTTGGGAATTTCAATCTTTGATTAAGGTGACGAAGTTGTTCAATGTCAACATGTCCATCACTTCTCTTTATGGACAAAGTATAACCAAGAATGAGCCATTGCGGAGAATTCCTCCTGTAAATGGACAGGCTGGTTTGCAATACCAAAAAAAGAATATCAGGGCAGGATTTATCTATGATTTCGCCGCCTCACAGCATCGATTAGCGCAGGGCGATAAAGATGATAATAGAATACCGAAAGGAGGAACTCCTGGCTTTCAACTTCTGAATGTATACAGCGGCATAGAATATAAAACCATGGTATTACGCCTATATTTAAATAATATCTTTAATAGTGATTATCGAACGCATGGCTCTGGAATCAATGGTATGGGAAGAAGTATTTCGGCAACATTGGTTTTAAACTTTGAGCACCTGAGTAATAAGAATAAATAAATTACACGTATACTAGCCTTGATTTTCTTATCTTAGACTTTAAATAAAAATTTTCTGGCATGCCTACTATTAATAAATTGAAATCGATTGTTTTTTTAGGACTTTCTATGCTTTTTTTGTTTGTTATTTCTGCATCAGCTCAAAAAAAATCAGCGAAAGCAAAAGCGGTTGATGTTCCGGCAGTTGATCTGAATTCATATTTCAAACCATTGGTTTGGAGAAATATTGGACCAAATCGTGGAGGAAGATCCGTAACATCGGCTGGAGTTAAAGGAAACCCATTGGTTTATTATATGGGTTCGACCGGTGGTGGTGTTTGGAAAACAGAAGATGCTGGCCAGTCATGGAAAAATATTTCAGATGGCTCATTCAATACAGGCTCAGTAGGTTCGGTAGCTGTTTCAGAATCTGATCCCAATGTAGTTTATGTGGGTATGGGAGAACATGCTCCACGTGGCGTAATGACATCATATGGAGATGGTATGTATAAGTCAACCAATGGTGGTAAAACATGGAAGCACCTTGGCTTAGAGTTGACACGTCATATTGCTAATATCCGTATTCATCCAAACAATCCTGATATCGTTTATGTAGCAGCACAAGGTGCATTGAATGGACCAACCGAAGAGCGTGGAATATATAAATCAACTGACGGAGGATCTACCTGGAAAAAGATTCTGTATGTAGATGAAAATACTGGATGCGTAGACTTGAGTATGGATATGAACAATTCGCGTGTATTGTATGCTGCGATGTGGGACCATAGAAGATTGCCATGGGCTATGCAGAGCGGAGGCAAGGGTTGTGGTTTGTATAAGAGTAATGACGGTGGAGAAACCTGGGAGAAGATTCAAAAAGGCTTACCTAAAGAGTTAGGAAAAATGAGTGTGTCTGTATCCAAAGCAAATTCAAATAAAGTATATGCATTGGTTGAAAGTGATACAGAAAAAGAGCAAGGTGGTTTGTTTGCTTCAAACGATGGCGGAGAAAATTGGAATCGTGTAAGCAAAGATCACCGCATCGTTTCTAGGGCTTGGTATTATATTGAAACGTTCGCAGATCCGAAAGATGAAAATACGGTCTATGTAATGGGTTCTGAAGCGCTTAAATCGACTGATGGTGGTGCTAGCTGGTCTAACATCAGAGGGCCACATGGCGATTATCATCAATTGTGGATTAATCCAGACAATAACCACAACCTCCTTATTTCAGATGATGGTGGTGCGATTGTTTCCTTTAATGGTGGAAAGTCATGGTCTACTCAAAATAATCAACCTACTGCGCAGTTCTATCGAATCAGTGTAGACAATTTATTTCCGTATAATATCTATGCCGGACAACAAGATAATAGCTCTGTTAAGATTGCGAGTAGAAACACAACAGGCTATTCCATAACAGATAGGCAGTGGACTTACTCAGCTGGTGGAGAATCTGCCTTCTTGGGCTTTGATCCAAATAACCCACGGTATGTAATGGGTGGAAGCTATCAAGGAACGGTTGGCATTCTTGATATTGAAAGTGGTGAAGAAGTTGGTGTGATGATTCATCCTGTGCAATATCAGGCGATGCAACCTAAAGACATGAAGTATAGGTTCAATTGGAATGCTCCTATTTTATATTCGAAGCATGAATCCAATGTGTATTATCATGCAGGCAATCGTTTATTCAAAACAAAAAATATGGGAAAATCATGGGATGTTATTTCCCCTGATCTTACTACACACGATACCAGCAAGATGGGAATTAGTGGTTATCCCTACACCAATGAAGGTGCTGGTGGAGAAAACTATTGTACGATATCTTATGTGATAGAATCAGATTTAGAAAATGGTGTTATCTACACTGGAAGTGATGATGGACTAGTGCATGTAACACGCAATGGTGGCAAAGACTGGACAAACATCACACCTAAAAATTTTGATAAAGGATTAATCAATTCCATTGAGGTTTCACCGACTGATGCAGCAACTGTATATGTATCGGCTAATCTGTATAAGTATAATGATTTCAGTCCATTTATTTATAAGTCAACTGATTATGGAAAGACTTGGACTAAAATAGTAAATGGCATTCCTTATGGTGCTTTCGTTCGAGTTGTAAGAGAAGATGGAAAACGCAAAGGCTTGCTTTATGCAGGTACAGAAACAGGCCTTTATATTTCTTATGATGATGGCGCAAATTGGAAAAAATTTCAACTGAATCTTCCTGTTACACCGATTACCGATTTGAAGTTGCATAATGGAAATCTTATTGCTTCTACACAAGGAAGAGCCTTTTGGGTGTTAGATGATTTAGAGCCCATCAGAACATTTCAGCCAGAACAAAAGGAAGCTACTAAAATAATTCCTGTAGTGAATACATATCGTGTTTCAGGATATAGTGCATTCGACGCGAATCGGTCAGATGATACTGTTGAAGAGTACCCCGTAACGACTTCTTCCAATCCAGCAACAGGTGCTGTGGTTTACTATCACCTGGGGGAGCAAGCAGATTCAGTTAAGAATATAACCCTGGTAGTTAAGGATGCTTCAGGAAATCTAGTGAGGTCATTCAGTAACAAAGCGCCTGAACGCAAAACAAGCAACAACAGTGTTCAAGCTGAGCCTCTGCTTACTTCCAAAAAAGGGCTTAACCGCTTTGTGTGGGACCTTAGGCGAATGAATATGCCAACGATAGATAATGTATATATCGAAGGAAGTTATGCTGGTGGAAGAATTGCTCCAGGTATATATAGCATTATCCTTACTGTTGATGGTAATGAACAAACAACTCCTTTTATCTTACACCCAGACCCAAGAATAAAAGCTTCTGAGACTGATTATGCAGCACAAGACCAATTGTTAAAGAAGTTAGAAGCAGATGTGACAGATATACATGTGAGCGTAGTAAAGATGAGAAATTTAGTCAAGCAGATTCAAAACCTAAATGATTTGGTTGCAGGCGATACAACCAAAGCACAACTAGTCACTATAGGTAAATCTATTATTGATAAAGTAGGCAAGTGGGAAGAGCAGTTGATTCAGTCAAAGAGTCAATCGTATGATGATGTTATCAATTTTGTAAACAAGCTTAGTGCTAATTTTATCTTTGTTCATGGTGAAGTCGGAGGAACTACACCATATGTAACTGCTGGTCAGGAATCACGATTTAATGAATTGCATGAAGAGTGGCTGGGGTATAAAGCTGGAATGGATCAATTGTTGAGTAATGAAGTGTCTAACTTTAATTCATTGTGTAGAACATTAAAGATTGATCACGTATTGTTACCTGAATAGCTACAAACGTTATTTGATCTAATAAAAAAAGAGAGACTATGTAGTCTCTCTTTTTTTATTATGCATTTAAGAAAATTGCTAGTGCACTAAAAAATTAAATTTCAAGTCCAGCTAAAGACAAGCTCATTTTTTTCAATTCTTTAATGTCCATGTCTTCTATGATTGGATCGGGCATTAGAATGAGTGAAGTTCCATTTTGTTTCCACCAATTCTTGTGTAACAATGAAGTGAAAGGAATGGTACCAATCAAGTAGCTGCGTTCATTTCCAGAGTGCCATTCTTCCACACTAGAGAATTCTTCTTTTGGAATATCTGCAAGAGATTTAAAGCTGATGTATATTCTGAGGTGAAAATCGGAGCTTAATTCTGCAGGTGTTTGCTGATTTTTTTTCTTGTACTCATATCGATAGCTATATCGAAGTGCAGAAATATCACTTAACACTGCGGATGCAGTAGGGAAGCTGCCAGCGCCTTTTCCATAGAAAAATTGTTTGTCGGAAAATCCACTTTCAATTACAACACCATTATATTCATTTTTTACGAAATACAATTGATCGTTATGGTCTATGAATTGGGGCAATAAGAATGTAGCGACTTTGCCATTTAGTAATTTTTTTGCTTGCGCAACAAGTTTAATGGATTGATTTCTGGATTGAGCTACGCTTGCATCCAATTCATGAATCTGCGCAATGCCGTTAAAGAGTAAGTCGTCAATAGTACTGCTGATGCCATAACTATGTGTTAGCAGTAGAATCCATTTGCTTACGGCGTCAAAGCCTTCAATGTCTAATTTTGGGTCAGATTCTGCAAAGCCAAGTTGTTGTGCCAAAAGTAAGGCCTCTTTGAAGTTCAATTGGTCCTCAAACATTTTAGTCAAAATGAAATTGGTAGAACCGTTCACGATAGCTTTAATGGAATGAAGAAGGTCATTGTCGTAATACTCTTCAAGATTTCTGATGATTGGAATAGATGCACATGAAGATGCTTCATAAAGCAATGATCTGCCTGTTGTGTTTTGTAATTCAATTAATTCAGGCAGGTGTTCGGAAAGCATTTTTTTGCTAGCACTTACCACATCTTTCCCATTCTTTAATGCAGTGGATACAATTTCGAAGCCAACAACACTGTCGTTGATTACTTCAACAACCACATTGATTTCTGGATCGTTTAGAATGTCGTACATATCTGATGTGAACAGTTCTGGTGGTGCATTTCTTTTTTTTGTAGTATTCTTAATGCATACTTTTTTGATACTCGCTTTTAGCGAGGGGGTTTGTTTAAGGATTTTGTATAGCCCTTCTCCAACAACTCCGAATCCGAATAGTCCAATGACTAATTTTTTTTCTGCTCCCATCGTAACTTATTTTATGCTATAAATTTTTTTAAAAGTGTAGTGAGTGTTTCATCTTCTAATAAGAAACCATCGTGGCCATACATGGATTCAATGATTTCAAGTTTTGCTCCTGGGATATGTGCGGCGATGAATCGTTGCTCACCCACTGGAAACAGGAGGTCTGATGAAATGCCAATCACCAAGCATTTCGAGGTTATTTTACTAAGCAATTCTTCTGCATCAAAAATACCCCTTCCCAAATGATGGGAGTCCAGTGATTTAGATAACATGTAATAACTGTATGCATTGAATCGCTTACTGAGTTTTTCGCCTTGGTATTTTTGATAAGAGTCGCTTCTAAAGTTTTCAACTGCTTCTTTAGGGTCTTGCTGTGTCTTTTGGTAGGTTTCATAGCTGCGATAGCTTAGTAATGCTACTGCTCGGGCAACCTTCATGCCTTCCATTCCTCCATCTGCTCTTTCTTCATACCATGTGGGGTCTACCTCAATGCACATACGTTGTGATGCATTAAATGCTTTTCCCCAAGGGGATTGAAAGGCATTGGTTGAAATAGGAACAATGTATTGGAATAAACTTGGAGACATAGCTGACCATGCTAATAATTGCTGCCCTCCGAGTGAGCTACCTATACCTAAAAATATATGTTGAATACCCAATTCACTCCTTAGCAGGTCATACGCTTTGACCATGTCAAGAGGAGTGAAAAAGGGGAAGTTTCTATAGTAAGGGGTATTTGTTGCAGGATCAATATCTAGGGGTCCACTGCTTCCATAACAACTTCCAGGTGTATTGACGCACACAACGAAATATTGGGTTGGGTCGAAAAACTTTCCTTCTCCAACCATTCCTGGCCACCATTCTGAAGGGTCGCTATTGGCTGTCATGGCTTGGAAAATCCATACCACATTGTCTTTATTAGTGGACAATGTACCATGTGTGGTATAGGCAAGGTGGAAATCACTGATGCTTCTACCGGATTCAAGCGAAAAGTCGCCTTTAAAATAATATGTTGATTTAATACTTTTCATTTTTTGTTCAATGTTCTCCGCAAGGCAAAAAAAAACCCACCTGAAATCAGATGAGCTTTCACTATGATTTTTAGGATGATATCATGCGAAGAGGTCTGACTTATCTACCTCCGTCACAGCGGAGCTGGATTTGACACCTTATTAGCCTTGATGGCAACAGGTTGTCAAGGCTTCATTGGGCCAATTCCCTCTGCCTTTCTGGATAAGAAAATTAAAGAACTAGGGCAAAGTTATATAATAATGCCAAATCTTCAAATGATTATTCTATTAATAGAATTAGTTAAACCGAATCGTTTGATGAGTGTTATTTTTGATTAAAATATGCCCAATTTCCCTCATTTTCCTAAATTTTTCTAGGTACGGTGGGAATGGACCTTTTCGGTATTGAATAAAATTGGAATGAAACAAAAGAAGACGGACGTTGTAGAGGATAATATCGAAGTTATTGGTGCTCGTGCCCACAACCTCAAAAATATCGATATCAATATCCCCAAGAATAAGTTGGTGGTCATTACTGGCATCAGTGGTAGTGGCAAGTCTTCCCTTGCTTTTGATACCATCTATGCAGAGGGCCATAGGCGGTATATGGAGACATTTGGGACTTATGCGCGTCAATTTATGGGTGAAATGGAGCGGCCGGATGTCGACAAAATTAGTGGTTTATCTCCAGTTATATCTATAGAACAGAAGACCACCAATCGAAATCCCAGGTCTACCGTTGGAACGGTAACGGAAGTATATGATTTTCTTCGTTTGCTTTTTGCACGGGCGGGTGATGCCTATTCGATGAATACCGGTAAAAAAATGGTCAAGTTTACCGATGAAGAAATCGTATCCGATTTATTCGCAAAACTGACCGATAAAAAAATTACGATTTTGGCTCCCTTGATTCGAGGTCGAAAGGGACATTATAGAGAATTGTTTGAAGAAGTCAGAAAGAAAGGATTCGTAAAAGTTCGGGTAGATGGTGACCTGAAGGATTTGGTTTCTAAAATGCAAGTTGATCGGTATAAAATACATGATATTGAAGTGGTGGTTGACAGGCTTGCTGTAACGGATGACATGAAATTGCGCATTACTCAAAGCATCAGGCAATCACTACAGATTGGGAAGGGCCTTATTTTTATTTTAGTGCATGATGCTGAACGAGTAGTTCAATACAGCAAAAAATTGATGTGTGCTGAAACGGGATTGTCTTATGAAGAACCTAGTCCGAATGGATTTTCTTTTAACTCCCCTTATGGTGCATGCCCAGCCTGCAAAGGCTTAGGGGAACAATATGCGCTTGATTTGGAAAGCATTATTCCGGATAAAACCATTTCTATTGCGGATGGCGCTATCATTCCTTTAGGGGAAGCAAGAGATTCCTATTCATACAAGGCAATTGAACTATTGGCAAAAAAACACAAGTTCAATTTAAAAATTCCCATAGAAAAACTTCCACAACCGATTCTGAATATCGTTTTATTTGGAAATGAAGAGGGTGTATTGCAAGAGTTGACAGAATCGACAAGTGGGAATGAAAATAATAAACAAGACTACGAAGGCGTTGCGGCAATGATCATTCGTTGGTTCTCTGAAAGTTCAAGCGATGCGGTAAGAGAGTGGGCAGAAAAATTCATGACATTAAAAACCTGTACTGCTTGTAAGGGAACACGATTGAAGACAGAAAGTTTGTGGTTTAGAATAGATGGGAAGCATATTGCTGAATTAGCTGAAATGAATTTAATGAAACTCAATGATTGGTTTTTGAATCTTGAGAAACGATTAGACAGCAAACAGCTGCTTATTGCGAAGGATATATTGAAAGAAATAAGAAGTAGGCTAGGGTTTTTATTGGATGTAGGGCTTGGGTATCTTTCATTAGGCAGACCAACGCGAACGCTTAGTGGTGGCGAATCTCAGCGTATTCGACTCGCTACACAAATAGGGTCACAGCTGCAAGGCATTACGTACATATTAGACGAGCCTTCCATCGGATTACATCAGCGGGATAATCAACAACTGATTGGGACATTACAAAACTTACGAGATATCGGTAATAGTGTTTTGGTTGTGGAGCATGACAAAGACATTATGTTGGCTGCAGATCATTTGATTGATATTGGCCCTGGTGCTGGTATACATGGTGGACGAATTGTTGCGCAAGGAACTCCTACTGAGGTATGTCATTCGAATTCAGATACGGCTCGCTATTTAAATAACGAGAAAAAGATTGATGTTCCTGCGGAAAGAAGAGTTGGTCATAATAAATTCCTTTCGTTGTTTGGTGCAAGTGGAAATAATTTAAAAGGAGCAGATATACATCTCCCACTTGGAACGTTTGTTGTGGTTACTGGGGTGAGTGGAAGTGGAAAATCAACCCTCATTAGTGAAACCTTATATCCATTATTGAGTAAGCATTGCTATGATTCAAAGGCCGATTCATTAGCGTATAAAAAAATCGAGGGTCTTGAACACATTGATAAAGTGATTGAGATTGATCAGTCGCCCATTGGCAGAACCCCAAGAAGTAATCCGGCAACGTATTGTAATTTTTTTACAGAGATTAGGCAGTTGTATGCATCCGTGCCTGAGGCGAAAATAAGGGGGTATGCCGCAGGTAGATTTTCTTTTAACGTGAAGGCCGGACGATGTGAATTGTGTGAAGGTGGTGGATTACGGGTTATCGAAATGAACTTTCTTCCGGATGTGTATATTCATTGTGAAAAATGCAATGGAAAACGGTATAATCGAGAAACATTAGAGATTCGGTATAAGGGTAAATCCATAAGTGATGTGCTTGATATGACGGTGGATGAGGCCGTGGAATTCTTTCAACATATACCTTATTTATACCGAAAAATAAAAGTGTTGCAAGAAGTTGGCTTAGGATATATTACGCTTGGACAATCTGCTGTAACATTGAGTGGAGGAGAGGCGCAACGTGTAAAATTGTCAACTGAATTGTCGAAGAAAGATACCGGAAAAACGTTTTATATTTTAGATGAGCCAACAACAGGATTGCATTTCCAAGACATAAAACTTCTATTGGCTGTATTGAATAAATTGGTGAATCGGGGTAATACCGTTTTGGTGATTGAACACAATATGGATGTGATTAAAGTGGCTGATCATATCATTGATCTTGGGCCAGAAGGCGGTGATGGCGGCGGTACGATTTTATACCAAGGGAATCCAGAAGGCTTATTGAAAATTAAAGCAAGCCACACTGCAAAGTTTTTAAAAATGGAATTAAACTAAAATCAAATGGAAAGAATTATTATTGATATGGATGAAGTGATTGCTGATCCATTGGCTGAGATAGCCAATTGGTATGAAAGAGCACATGATATTAAGGTGAACTATGCGAATATAAAAGAGGGTACCTGGATGGGTGGATTCCCTGAGCAACATCATCAACTCGTTAGAGAAAAAATATTTGCAGAAGGTTTTTTTAGAAATCTACCCGTGATGGATGATGCGGTAGATGTATTGAAAGAGATGAATAAGCGCTATGAGATATTCATCGTGTCTGCTGCTGTTGAATTTCCTAATTCCTTGAAAGACAAGCATGATTGGTTAATGGAAAATTTTCCGTACTTCTCTTGGAAGCAACTTGTGTTGTGTGGGGATAAGAAAATGATTTCAGGTGATTATATGATGGACGATCATTTGAAAAACCTCGTTCATTTTAAGGGTAAACCTTTATTATATTCTGCATTGCATAACAGAGATGTTGAAGGCTATGAGCGTATCAACAATTGGAAAGAGGCTGCGGCTATGTTTTTGAAATAGTACTGCCGAAATTTTATTTATTTCGATTTTTTCATAAATCCATTTTATTGACAATCTCTTTTAGCTTGGGCATTGTAGGGATTTAATTCTTTTTTTTATGCCCCACGGCATAATAGCTATTTTAATAGAGAAGGAACTGTAGGCGTCTTTTCTGAGTGGTGAACCTCTTTTTGAATTTACATCATATGATGGTGGCGCTACGCCTCCGTTTTTAAAAGCTGCTTTGTTCGCCATTTGAATGGCTATTGCAGTGGAACTATTTCCTGCACCAAAGTGATTAATGAAATCTTGGTTAGCGATATACCTTGTGCTGACGTCATCTATATAGTCCGTAAATGTTTTCCTGTATACGTATTCAATGGAGGTATAGAGGCTAGCTGAAATATAGTATTTTATGCCTAGGCCAATTGGGGTAGTGAATTGAGTTAGGTTATATTCTTTTCTATCAGGGTGTGAAGACATCCCTTGCCCTTCGGTCCTAAGCGGCTTTAAATCAACCCAGCTTTTTGAATTATCTGGATGAATATATTCGCCCTGTGGGTTGAAATGAAACAATCCAATACCTACTGTTATATAAGGCCTTAGTTTATGTTCTACATTGCTGGATGAATTCGTAAGCATTCCAATAGGGTCTATCTCAGCAGAAAGTGTTGCCTCCGTTATGCCAGATTTAAACAACAAACTTCTTCCCTTTCTTCGCTCTACTAATTCTCCTGTTCTCATTTCAAGACTATCTGCTCCATCAATGCGGCCTCTATTTATCGATGCTGTGATGGTGATTGGGTCAAGGAGATGATAGCTAGCGTAGACTCCACCGATATAGCGTGAAAGTAGATTATGTGTAATACCGTTGAACGACTTATCTCGAGGGCTATTCCCATTGATGTCGCCAATAAATTTTGTGGAGCCCCATGAAAATCCAAATTCAAGTTGAGGTTGAATTTGAGAAAATCCAAGTTGAGCATAAAGCGTCACAGAAATAATAATCAATACAATGCGATAAATATGGTGTTGAATATGGGTAGATAATTCTTTCAAGGGTTGATGAATATAGTTCTCTTAGTGAATAAGGTTAAATTATTCTAACGTAAATTTTTAAGGATAATTTTATACCTCCCTGATCATTTTAATATGCTCAATGCCATCTTCCATGTAAACGTCACCATACGTTCGGAATCTAAATTTTTCATAAAATTTTTTGAGATACACTTGCGCACCAATCATGATAGGAACTTGGCCAAATAAATTGAGTGTCTCTTGCACTGCCTTTTGCATGAGTTCAATACCTGCTCCCATTTTTCTGTGTGCAGGAGAAGTTATCACCCTTCCAATTGACGGTTCGGCATACGCTAGTCCTGGAGGAAGGATTCTTACATAGGCTACTAAATTCCCCTCGACCCTGCCTTGCAAGTGGTGTGAGTCAAAATCGAGGTTGTCCATATCTAGGAATACACAAGTTTGCTCTACCACAAACACTTCGCTCCGAAGCCTAAGGATTTCATATACTTCCTTTGTGGAGAGTTCGTCAAATTTTTTGAGTTGCCAAATTGGTTGATTCTGCATGTATCTATTCTTTTCAGTAGACAAAAATACAGCTTTCTCTAATCCTCATCTCTTTTGCTGCAGTTTTCGTTTTCATGTTTCAATACTCACTGTGAATGTGTTAATTTTACAGCATAGCCTATCAATCCACGATATTATCAAATCCAATAGAATACCTTAAGGGTGTTGGTCCTTTGAGAGCAGACATGCTCAAAAAAGAGTTAGAAATTTTTACGTTTGGCGATTTGCTTACACATTTTCCATTTAGGCATCTTGATCGCACAACGGTGCAAGCAATCGGACAAATCACTCCTCAAAT
Source organism: Chitinophaga pinensis (assembly GCA_945872805.1). Taxonomy (GTDB): domain Bacteria; phylum Bacteroidota; class Bacteroidia; order Chitinophagales; family Chitinophagaceae; genus Pollutibacter. The sequence continues at coordinate 24,279 of CAMCBE010000002.1, forward strand.
GGATCATGTTCAAGTTCGAGGCGTACTCATTTCAATGAATACGGCGGGCGAAAAAAGGGGAAGGCGGCTGGTTGCTCAATTGCGTGACAGAACTGGTATCATTGAACTTACTTGGTTTCAAGGGATCAATTGGGTGCAAAAAGCATTGACAATCGGGCAGGAATTTTTAGTATTTGGAAAGCTTGGATTCTTCTTGGGAAAACCACAAATCACCCATCCTGAAATAGAGGCTATTCAATCTTCAAAAACGGAAGTGAAGAATTTTCTAGACCCCATTTATCCGGTAACTGAAAAGCTTAAGGCCAGGGGCCTTCATGGGCGTGCGATGGGAAAACTAACCGAGCAGTTATTTCAATTGATATCAGAAAAAGATTTGCCCGAAAATTTGCCAAGCGATATTTTATTGAAGGAAAAATATTTGTCACGATGGGAAGCCTTTCGATCTATTCACTTTCCTCCAACAATCGAAAAGAAGGATCAAGCTATACAACGTCTTAAGTTTGAAGAATTTTTTATGGCGCAGCTGCGTTTGGGGATGTTGCGTTCTGCACGTCATCGTTTTTCTAAGGGGGTTGTGTTTACTAAAGTTGATAAATACTTCAATGATTTTTATCATCAGCTATTGCCCTTCCCTTTAACAGGTGCGCAGAAACGCGTGCTTAAAGAAATTCGTCAGGATATGGGAACTGGGAAGCAAATGAATCGATTGCTTCAGGGAGATGTAGGAAGTGGTAAGACGATTGTAGCCTTGATGGCCATGTTGATTGCTATAGATAATGGCTTTCAATCTTGCATCATGGCTCCGACAGAGATTCTTGCAAAACAGCATTTCGATAATTTTAGTGAAATGCTATCTCCACTTGAATTGGAAGTAGTCTTGTTGACGGGTTCTACTAAAGCTGCACAGCGAAAGAAAATTTTAGTGCAAATTCTTGAAGGCCAAGTTCAAATAATAATTGGGACACATGCATTGATTGGGGAGACAGTACAATTTAAAAATCTTGGTCTGGCAGTGATTGATGAGCAACATAAATTTGGCGTTGCTCAACGAGCTAAGCTATGGCAAAAGAGCAATGTTCCTCCACATGTATTGGTTATGACCGCAACACCAATACCTAGAACACTAGCCATGACAGCCTATGGCGATCTAGATTATAGCGTTATAGATGAATTGCCGCCGGGACGAAAGCCTATACACACCGTGCATAGGCTAGATGATGCTAGACCGCAGGTAATGGATTTTATTCGATCAGAAATTACATTGGGTAGACAAATTTATTTTATTTTTCCGTTGATTGAAGAAAGTGAAAAGATGCAGTATGAAGATCTTATGAAGGGGTATGAAAATGTGAAGGCATGGTTCCCAGAGCCACAGTATTGGATTAGCATGGTGCATGGACGAATGCCAGCCGATCAAAAAGAAGTCAATATGCAACGATTTATAAAAAAGGAAACACAGATCATGGTTGGCACTACAGTGATTGAGGTGGGTGTTAATGTACCTAACGCATCTGTTATGGTTATAGAGAGTGCAGAAAAATTTGGGTTGAGTCAATTGCATCAGCTACGTGGAAGGGTTGGAAGAGGCAGTGAAAAAAGTTACTGTATTCTTTTATCTGGTAGTCAGGTGGGTAGGGAAGCAAAAGACCGTCTTGGTGTAATGTGTGCGACAAATGATGGATTTAAAATTGCAGAAAAAGACCTTGAAATTAGGGGGCCTGGAGATATCCAGGGTACACGCCAAAGTGGTGCATTAAATTTCAAGCTGGCAAATATTGTAGATGATCGAGGAATACTCGAATTAGCAAAGTTGGAAGTAGAT
>CAMCBE010000003.1 GCA_945872805.1 Chitinophaga pinensis
TTATATGGTATAGAGAGTAGAAGAAGGGTGATGTATATTCCAATGATTACAGGTAAAAAATCACCTAAAAACGAATTTAGTAAAACACCATTCTATCATAGAATAAGTTCAAAAATTAAGATCTGACAAATGAAAGTTTCTTGTATTACCGTTTTTTTGTCTTTCTTTTTTTTAACGGCCTTTTCTCAAACTAAATACAAAATAAGTGGTTATGTTCGTGACTCTGCTACTAGAGAAACATTAATCGGAGCCACATTACAGGTTCTTGAAACGGGCCGTTCACTGAGTACAAATCAATATGGCTTTTTTTCAATTACAGTTATCGAAGGAGACTATAATATAAATTCCTTTTCAATAGGATATGTCCCTTTATCCCAAAAAATTCAGGTACATCAAGATGTGGTAATTGATGTTCTTTTATCCTCTAGACAGCTTTTATCTTCCGAGATTATCATTTCTGCGACTAAGAAAGACGCGAATGTAAAGAATGCGCAAATGGGACAAATAGAGCTTTCGATGAATAAAATAAAGTCGTTGCCTGTTTTATTTGGAGAAGTTGATCCGTTAAAAACATTGCAATTATTTCCCGGAATTACCAATTCCGGTGAGGGGAATAGCGGTATCTATGTTAGAGGCGGAGGACCAGATCAAAATCTTTTGCTCTTGGATGACGCGGTCGTTTATAATTCGGGACATCTATTTGGTTTCTTTTCCATTTTTAATGGGGATGCCATAAAAAATATTTCCATCATAAAGGGAGGCATGCCTGCCCAATATGGCGGTCGCTTATCCTCTGTATTAGATGTTGCCATGAAAGATGGCAATATGAAAAAATTTCAAGTTGATGCAGGCATCGGATCAATCGCAACTCGTTTATCTCTGCAAGGACCTATCAAGAAGGATAAATCATCATTCATCATTTCAACCCGAAGAACCTATATTGATGCATTAGCAAAGCCATTCATCAAAAAGGGCAGTCAGTTTTCCGGATCAGGGTATTATTTCTACGACTTAAATGCAAAGTTCAATTATCGATTTTCATCAAAAGATCGCTTATACGTAAGTGGATATTTTGGAAGGGATGTATTTGATTTTGTAAACAATAAGCGAGAATTTGATGTAAACGTCGCTTGGGGAAATTCGACCGTAACGGTGCGATGGAATCACGTGTTCCGTAAAAACCTTTTTGTAAACACCACCTTGCTGTATAATGACTATAATTTTTCTTTTGGTGCACGTCAAAAATATTTTGATTTAACACTAAATAGCGGAATAACCGACTTTACCTACAAATCAGATTTTGACCTCTACGCTTCGGATGCACATAAATTGAAATTCGGAGTACAATTAACTAGACATATTTTCAGTCCTTCATTTTTTTCTGGCAAACAGGATACCGTTGTCTTGAAAAACAATTTAGTGCAAAAAAAATATTCAAATGACTTGTCTGTTTACATACAAGACGATTGGGACCTGAGTTCAAAAGTGAAAATAAATTATGGCGTGAGATGGAGTGGGTTTCAACAGATTGGACCTTTTAAAAAATACACTTCGGATCAATTTGATAATCATTTGGATAGTGTGTATTATCCTTCTAACCGTACAGTTAAATTTTATAACGGGATCGAACCAAGAGGAACAATTCGGTATTCGTTAAATAATACAACTTCATTAAAGGGCTCAGTAACTAAAAATTTCCAATACATTCATTTAGTAAGCAACGCCGGCACAACACTTCCAACTGATATATGGGTTCCAAGTACATTGAGGGTTAAACCACAAGTTTCTTGGCAGTACGCTACTGGGATTTTTAAGAATTTCAAAGACAATACGTACGAAACTTCAATAGAATTGTATTATAAATCCATGCAAAATCAAATCGAATACAAAGAAGGATTTACACCATCTTCCAGAGATACAGAACAAGATTTTGTCTTTGGGAAAGGGTGGAGTTATGGAGCTGAATTTTTTGTAAACAAGGCGAAGGGAAGGTTTACGGGTTGGATTGGGTATACATTAGCTTGGACATGGAGAAAGTTTCCTGAAATAAACAATGGGAAAGCATATCCAGCAAAATACGATCGAAGACATGATCTTTCTTTAGTGGGTATGTATGATTTGACCCCTAAATGGAAGTTGTCTGCCGTATTCGTTTATGCCACTGGAAATGCAACTACTTTACCAGAGAAATTCTTTATTGTTGAAGGAGTACTTACACAACAATATAGCAGTATTAATAAATATAGACTATCTGCTTATCATCGGTTAGACCTGTCTGCTACATATACTCCTTCTAGAAATCAAACCAGAAAATTAAATGCTAGCTGGGTGTTTAGTGTATACAATGCCTACAACAGAAAGAACCCCTATTTTTATTATTTCGATCAAACCGGTAGTGCGTATGCTGGTACATTAGAAGTTCAGGCGAAGCAAGTCTCCTTATTCCCAGTTATACCCTCTGTAACGTATAATATGAAGTTTTAAACTATACTCCTGTATTGTTATCCCTCTCGGATGTAGAAGTGATTTCATCGTTTCACCCTAAAGCGAACCGCTCCACTTGTTTGTTCTGTGGAAGTAATATTTACCTCATATCGATTTGTTGAGGTTGTTATAATCATAAGTGCTGTGTTTGGGGGAATGGTCCCCATGTTTTCTGCATACATGACTAAATCATATACTTCTTCATCATTGTCAATTTTAATGTCCAATATAATGGGGGATGTTGTCAGCTTTTTTGCAGGCACCAATAATTTTTCATTTAAGAAGACGGTTACTGTATCTCCATCTACTTGTCCGTTGTCATAAATTTCTACTCGAAAAGAAGACCCATATACATCTATTGTTTTCAAAAATTGATGTGTTCGTTCAGTAAGCTTTTCCCTTTCACGATTTGATATTTTTCGACTCATGCTAATCTCATCGTGAATATTCGGTTTTGATTCAATTTTAAATAGATTAACCTTATTTTTTTCTTCAGATTGATCTGTGGTTTTTGATATCGATTCATCCGTATTAGAAACCTTAACAGGAGTTCTTTTTAGATTGCTGGTAGTTGGTTTAGGGAAATTGTCTTTTTTTGCTATTGGATTTGACGTGTTGGGTAGATTTTGTTTTTTAGTATTAGCAATTGCATTTTTGGGGGAGGGCAGTTTTGAAATAAGTTTTCGTTCTAATTCTGTTTCACCCTTACCACAATCACTTCCCGTAGCCAAAGGTTTCCATTTACCTAATAAAAATTCTCTGTCTTTTTGTTTGAAATAGGTCAGTTTATGTGTTTGTAAGCAATTTTTAAAATCAGGAGGTGTATTGGTTTTAATTGTCTCCATTTCACTGACAATCAATGACTTACTGCCTTTGTCATACTTTCCCTCAAGTCGGCAAATTACATAATAACGTTTGCCCGCAATGGAAAAATAGGTATATGAATTTCCGGATAAGATAGTTCCTGAACTTTCAATTTCCATGATATAATCTGTCTTACCCTCCACGCCATCATCCGTAGACGTAAATGATCCAATCCACTGACCCTTCATCATTTGAGCATTCCCTTGAACCATTGATGTTAAAAGCAGTACCAGTAAGGCTATATATTTTACAGGCTGACCTATTCTGTTTATCGTTTCACGTATAGAATGCCTTATGTATTTAAACAGAGGCAGAGTCATTTGTCTAAACGACGCGTCAAATATTCTATATGAAAATGGCTTTGTGAGCATCTTGTTTTTACTGCATTGCAAATTATTGTGAAATAGGGTGGACCTTACCCAATACTTCGTTAAATTTGCATTTGGAAGGTTAGGACATAAATTTGGATTCCATAACATTATGACAGTAAATATTCAATTTCCGGATGGTGCGGTAAGAAGTTTTGAAAAGGGAATTACCCCAATGCAGATTGCAAAAGGTATTTCTGAAGGCCTCGCAAAAAAGGTTATTGCCTCTTCAATTAATGGTCACGTTCAAGATGCCTCTACACCGATAGAAGCCGACGCAGTGCTAAAGTTACTTACGTGGGATGATACGGATGCTCGTTCAACCTTTTGGCATTCTTCAGCCCACTTATTGGCAGAAGCGGTTGAAGCAACTTTCCCTGGTGTTAAATTTTGGGTAGGACCTGCAGTCGATCGAGGATTTTATTATGATATGGATCTTGGTGCCAAAACCATATCAGAAGATGACTTGCTGATCCTAGAAAAAAAGATGGACGAATTGGCTAAAAAGAACAGCATCTTCATTCGAAAAGAGATCTCAAAAGCTGATGCCCTTGCCTATTTTACCGAAAAAGGGGATGAATACAAATTAGACCTTCTTCAAGGGTTAAAAGATGGAGAAATAACCTTCTATACTCAAGGCGATTTTACCGACTTGTGTCGTGGACCACATATTCCAAACACAGGAATGATTCGTGCTATTAAACTCACTTCCATTGCAGGTGCGTATTGGAAAGGTGATGAGAAAAACAAACAGCTTACTCGTATATACGGGGTAACTTTCCCTAGCCAAAAAGAGTTAGATGAATATCTACAAATGCTTGAAGAAGCTAAAAAAAGAGACCATCGAAAACTAGGTAAAGAGTTAGGGATATTCACTTTTGATGATGACGTAGGACCAGGGTTGCCTTTGTGGATGCCCAATGGAACAATTGTAATTGAGGAATTAGAAAATTTAGCCAAGCAAACTGAACAAGCAGCAGGGTATAAACGTGTAGTGACTCCTCATATCGCGAAAGAAAGCATGTACATAACAAGCGGACATTTGCCGTATTATCAAGACAGTATGTTCCCACCCATGGAACTCGATGGTGTAAAATACTACCTAAAGGCGATGAACTGCCCACATCACCATAAGATATTTTCTGCTGAAAGCAGAAGCTATAAAGAGCTTCCACTTAGGTTGGCTGAATATGGTACCTGCTATCGATATGAGCAAAGCGGTGAGCTTTTTGGATTGATGAGGGTACGGTGCTTGCACATGAATGATGCCCATATCTACTGTGCAAAAGAAGATTTTGCAAAGGAGTTTAGGGCTGTAAATGATATGTATATCAAGTACTTCAAAATATTTGGTATAGAAAAATATGTGATGAGACTTAGTTTGCATGATCCGGCCAAATTAGGCCAGAAATACATCAATGAACCTGAGCTTTGGTTACAAACAGAGGAAATGGTTCGTCAAGTATTGATTGAGTCAAACATCCCTTATGTTGAAGTGCCAGATGAAGGCGCTTTCTACGGACCTAAAATTGATGTTCAGATTTGGAGCGCTATTGGTCGTGAATTTACTCTCGCAACCAATCAAGTGGACTTCGCACAAGGAAGAAGGTTTGGCTTACAATTCACCAACAAAGAAAATCAAGCAGAAACTCCATTAATCATTCACCGAGCACCATTAGGAACGCATGAACGATTCATAGGATTTTTATTGGAACACTATGCTGGAAAATTCCCATTGTGGCTTGCGCCAGTTCAGGTGAAATTATTACCCATAAGTGATAAATTCAATGATTACGCTCTTTCCGTTCAAAAGGGTATGCAAAAAGCGGGAATACGCTGTGAACTGGATGACCGCAGTGAGAAAATTGGTAAAAAAATTAGAGACACCGAATTACTAAAAGTTCCTTACATGTTTATCATTGGCGAAAAAGAGGTTACTGAAAACCTCGTTTCCGTAAGAAGACAGGGTAAAGGTGACGCTGGACAATTCGCAGTTTCAGAAATAATAACTACCTTAACATCCGAAATTGAAAATCGGCAGTCATCTTAATTTAAAATAACGAAACTGAAATTTCCTTTCTGCCGTTCAAGGATTTTCACTTAAGCCTATGTCATTATCAAATAAGTCAATTAGCCGCCCTGGTTTCAAAGGAAGATTCATTCCAAGAAAAGAAGCTGAACACAGAATCAACAATCTAATTAGAGCTACTCAAGTACGATTAGTTGGTGACAATGTAACAATGGGTGTTTATTCAACATCCGAAGCATTAAAGATTGCGCAACAACTTGAACTTGATTTAGTAGAAATATCTCCCCAAGCAGATCCACCTGTTTGTAAAGTAGTTGAGTATAATAAATTTTTATACGACAAGAAGCGTAAGGAAAAAGAGATGAAGGCCAAAAGCAAATCGGCTGAACTCAAAGAAATACGATTCACTCCTGGTACAGATGATCATGACTTTGATTTCAAAGCACGTCATGCTGAAAAGTTTTTGCAAGATGGTAATAAAGTCAAAGCCTACGTGCAATTTAAAGGAAGAGCCATCATGTTTAAAGAAAGAGGAGAGCTTGTTTTGCTGAAATTTGCAGAGCGATTGGCAGAATTCGGTCAGCCAGAAGGCTTGCCCAAGTTAGAAGGAAAAAGAATGTTAATGATTATTGCTCCTAAGACACAGAAGAAGAAACCTGCTGCAACTGCAGTATAATTTCTCTTTTAAGAAGCAAAATCTACATTATACCTTTTTCCCTTTCCATTTACCACTTTTCATATAGGTAACTGACATGATGAGAATGCTAGTCCAATAGACTAACTCTGATCCCCATCCCCATACGATAGACATGTTCCTCACCTCCAGAATAACATAGACGTATATGGAATACAGAATTATTGTTATTCCTTCTATCGACAAGTTAATCAGTGTATTGCCACTTCCCGTAACCGAATTAAGCCATATCGTGGATATCGACATAATAAGGATGGCAATAGATACTATTCGAAGCACTGGTATGGCGAGCGCTAAAAATGCTTGATCATGATTTACCAGCGATAGTATATTACCTGTGTAAATAATCACTGGAAAAAAAACCAATAGCGTAATACCAAAACTGAGTTTAGAAATTCTCATGATAAGAGGGATGACCAAGTCGTTTTTACCCTGTCCAATTACATTACTAACCATCGTGTTAGACGTTGCGGCAAACGCCCAAATGAATATTCCAAAGAAGCCAAATATGATGCGCATAAATTGGCTGATATCCAATGCAAGTTGTCCATCATGAGCAATGAGAATAAAAAAGAACTCCCAACTTGTTATGCTTATAGCATATTGTAAAACCAATGGGGCTGATTGTGTAAGAATAGTTTTGATTGATGCCCAGTCTATTTTCCAGGTCATAAAAATGTTAAAGCGTTTATTCATACCATTAATATGAATAATGCCAAATACAACCACCATGCCAATGAATTCCGCTAATACGCTGGCATAAGCGGCACCATTAAATCCTAATGTAGGTAGTCCAAAATGGCCAAAAATCAAGCCATAGTCTAACACCACATTTGAAATGGTTTCTGCTAAGGTGCCATATATCAATAGTTTGCTTTGATTAGTGCCTACCAGTAATGCATTACGCATTTGATATAAGTACAAAAAGGGGAGACCCCAAATCCTTATTTTTAAAAATCCAATGGCCTTTACATACATAGGTTCGTCAAGGTTACTCTTGAAAATGAAAGGAGCCAACGTATAGGTAAATGCGATGCCTACTAAAGCTATAATTAAGGTTATGTAAATGCTTTGTGTGAATAAAATTCCAATCTCCCCAGTCCGGTCTTGCCCAGCACGGCGAGAGATTAGGGCCTGTAATCCATTGTTTAGTCCAAAGCCAATGACTGAAAAAATCAAGTAATAAACTCCGGTAACCCCCGAAATTCCAATAAAACCAGTCCCGAGTTTTGCAAGAAAGAAGCTGTTGATCAAATAATTGAACTGGGGAACAAGAATAGCAAAGCTAATAGGCAAGGATATTTCAAGAATTTGGCGATAACTTGTTCCAAGTTTAAGGTCTGAGCTCATATAAGTAGGAAATGGAAGCAAACCTACACTTTTGTTTTTGTTCAAATAGCAAAAATAAAATGAGGAAAATGCGTAAATTTGAAAATATGCCAATAAACAATTTCCGGCCATTTTTAAGCTCCGTCCCTGATTCTATACCCCCTTATGACCATCAGGAGGCTAGGTTGTTTATTGAATTCGGACAAAAACATTTTGCTTGTTTTGTATTACAAAACATCACCAATACCATTATTGAATACGAAGTATATCAATTGGATGTTCCCTTTTCTGAACCTGAGCTTTTGGACTTTTTCAAAAATCATCAATTCGATAAAAATGACTTTTCGGCTGTTGTGATAATACACAACACGAAAGAATTTGTCTTAATCCCTTCTGAACTGCATAAAATACATTTAGAGAAAACCACCATCGAAACCATCCATGGGGATCTAACTGAATTGGAATTGCTAAATGATAACCTTTCTAAATGGGAAATGACCAATGTGTTTGGGGTCCATAAAAGTCAATTTCAACTGATTAATGAATTGTTCCCTTCTGCCTCTCATCTACATATTAATTCAATCTACCTTAAAGCTATTTTCAAACAACTAATGGAGATGCGAGAAGAGTGGGTGAAATTGTATTTTTATCCATCATACTTTAATGTTGTCGTAATAAAAGATACTCAGGTGCAGATTATGCAATCATTCTATTACGAAACTCCTGAGGATGTTATTTATTTTTTATTGTCACTTACTGAGCAATTCAATCTCGATGTAACTACATTGGTTATGCAAATAAGTGGATTGATTGAAAAAGATTCAATTACCTACAAGGAATTAACAAAGTATTTTTTGAATATTGAATTGGAGTCAGATGATATAACACGTTTTCTCATTAACGATGAGGATCCAACACCATCACATTATTTCACCCCACTTTTTCTTTCTGCACAATGCGTATAATTGGAGGGGAATTAGGTGGAAGACGGTTTAATCCACCCGGTAGTATGCCATTCACACGACCCACTACTGATATTGCTAAGGAAGGCTTGTTTAATATTATTGAAAACAACCTCGACTTGGAAAAAGTTAAATCACTTGATTTGTTTGGCGGAACCGGAAGCATCAGCTATGAACTATTTTCACGCGGTGTCAAAGACTTAACTATCGTGGAAAAAGATCCAAGTATGCTTCAATTTATTCAAAAAACAACGGCTGAATTTGGAATGATTTCGTCTACTATTGTTCGCTCAGATGTATTCAAATTTATTCTTGACTGTACATCAACATATGATCTCATATTTGCAGGACCTCCATATGCTTTAGGTAATATTGAAGACTTGCCCTTGTTAATTTTTAAGCAACAATTACTAAATGTAAATGGCTGGTTTATCTTAGAACATACTCCACGAAACGAATTCAAGTCACACCCGTATTTTCGAACTGAACGAAAATATGGATCAACTTTTTTTTCCATTTTTGTCAATCGCATTCCAGAAGAGAAGGAAGTATGAAAAAACAGGAAATACGAAAGCTGTATCATGAAAAACGCTTAGCACTCTCTCAAAAAGAAATCTCGGTTTTTGATGATCTGTTGATGATTCATTTTCAGCGATTACCGATATCTTTCGTTTCCATAATTCATTCATACATCCCCGCTTTTGAAAAAAAAGAACCAGACTCTCTACCAATCATCGAGTGGCTTAAATTTAAAAACCCAGAAGCAAAAGTGGTGTTTCCTAAGATTAATGCTCTCGATTTCAGTATGAAGCATTATGTGCATTCAGATAACACTTTATTTGAATCCAATCAATATGGAATTCCTGAACCCATAAGAGGTGATTTAGTCGAACCGAATCAAATCGACTTGGCTATAATTCCTATGCTAGCTTTTGATGAGACCGGCAATAGAGTTGGTTATGGGAAAGGGTATTATGATCGATTTATTGCTCAGTCATCCAATAATATGATTAAAATTGGACTTTCTTATTTTCCTCCACTATCCAATATCGAAGATCTCGATTTGTTCGATAAAAAGCTCGACTTTTGTGTAACGCCAGATCGATTTTATGCATTTTAAAAACATATACCTCCGTTCATTCAGATTATTTCTTTTCCCAATTTCAATATTGTATGGAATTGTGGTAGCGCTCAGGAATTTATTATACGATAAAAAAGTAATTACATCTGTTGAATTCAATATCCCAATCATCTGTGTAGGAAATATTTCTGTTGGGGGAACTGGAAAATCTCCTATGGTCATGTATTTGGCCGAACTCCTTAAAAAAAAATACCCAATAGCTACTTTAAGTAGGGGATATAAAAGAAGAACAAGCGGGTATATACTAGCAAATGATCAATTTACAGCAAATGAACTTGGAGATGAACCCATGCAGTTTTATCTCCATCATCCAGATGTTGCCGTTGCCGTAGGAGAGAAGCGAATTGAAGCAATTCCACAGTTATTATATGATAAACCTAATACAAAGCTCATTATTCTAGATGATGCATTTCAGCATCGAGAAATACATTCAGGGCTAAACATCGTCTTAACAGATTATTCTAATTTATATACTAGAGATTTTTTACTTCCTACAGGCGATCTGAGGGATCAACGATCTAGCATGTCCAGAGCTGAAGTTATCATTGTAACTAAGTGCCCTCTCAATTTATCAGAACACGAAAAATTTCTCATCTTAAAAGAGTTAAATCCTTCCGATAATCAAAAGGTATTTTTTACTGCAATACGGTATGATACTCCATACCATATCATTACCCAAGAAAAATTTCCGCTTACGCGTGAGCTAGAGGTCTTACTCGTTTGTGGAATTGCAAATCCAACGCCACTTAAGAATTATATTCACGAAAAAACCAAAACATATGATGCGTTATTTTTTAAAGACCACCATATTTATAGTGTCGACGATTTTAATGCCATAACAGAGCGATTTGACTTTTTGTCTGAAGCAAAAAAAATAATTATAACTACTGAAAAAGATGCAGTACGGTTAATGAAGTTCAAAGAGTTGATAACAAATATCCCCGTTTATGTAATACCCATTTCAATAGCATTCCTATTCAATCAAGAAAAAGAATTTATGGAGTTGGTTGAACAGTACCCACAAGATTTTTATAATTTACCTAACCTATCAAGCGATACTGAATAATTTAGTCGATGATTTCTTCAATCAGTGGTTGAACGAATTTGCTTAAAAAGAAAAACTATGGGAAAGAAAAAAGGAAAGCAAACTACACATCAAAGTGATACAAAACAGTATAAAGGTAAATTTGAAATCACACGATCAGGAGTTGGATTTGTTATAGTTGATGGACTTCAAAAAGACATTATTATAAGACCTAATGACTTTAATCGTGCATTTCATGGAGATTTTGTACGAGCTGAAATTACTAAAGGAGACATACGGTCTGGCAGATTACAGGGTAGAATAACACAGATTATAGAACGTAAACAAAAGCAATTTTTAGGCAGAATTGAAATCAATCGAGATTATGCATTCTTTATACCTGAGACGGAGAAACCTATTCCCAATTTCTATATTTCTCTCTCCAAGATTAATAATGCCAAAGATGGTGAACGGGTTATTGTTCGATTAGCTTCTTGGGACGACGACGATAAGCGTCCTCAAGGTGAAGTGGTTGAAGTTATCACTAAAGAGAAGGAGGGCGACCTGGCCATGAAAGAAATTCTTATCCAGGCAGGATTTTCTATTTTATTTCCTGATGATGTTTTGGAGGAATCAGAGCGAATTCCAGACCTAGTTGAAGGGGGTAAGTACCCCGACAGAAAGGATATGCGTGATATCCTAACATTTACCATTGACCCTGTAGATGCTAAGGATTTTGACGATGCCTTAAGTTTTAGAACTATGCCCAATGGAGATGTTGAAGTTGGTGTTCATATTGCAGATGTCAGTTATTATATTGAACCAGAAACCGCACTAGATGATTCTGCATACGAACGGGCCACGTCAGTTTATTTACCTGATAGAGTAGTTCCTATGCTGCCTGAAAGAATCTCAAATGAACTTTGTTCGCTAAGGCCTAATGAGGATAAGTTCACCTACTCATGTAACTTTCTGTTTGACAGTAAAGGAGTTATTAAAGAAAAATGGATAGGCCGAACGATCATTCATTCAAACCACCGATTCACGTACGAAGATGTTCAAGCTATAATTGATACCAATGATGGTTTGTATGATGATGAAATCCTCTTACTTCATCGGATGGCACAACAAATGCGAAAACAACGCATGAAGGATGGCGCCATAAACTTTTCTTCTCAAGAAGTGCGATTTAAGTTGGATGATACCGGTAAACCAATTGGCATCGTAATCAAAGAAAGTAAAGAATCTCATCAGCTTATTGAAGAATTTATGTTGTTAGCCAACAGAACGATAGCGGAAAAAGTTTCATCCACTAAACTTAATGGTAAACCTATTCCTTTCCCTTATCGAGTTCATGATCAACCAGATGAAGCTAAACTCATTCCATTTATTGAATTTGCGAAAAAATATGGGTATCAATTTAATATTCGTACCCCAGCGGAGATTGCTAAATCATTCAATGAAATGCTTAGCAGAGTTCAAGGCCTTCCAGAACAAAGGGTCTTAGAGCAACTTGGAATTAGAACCATGGCAAAGGCTATTTACACATCCAAAAATATAGGTCATTACGGTTTAGGCTTCGAAAATTATTGTCATTTCACCTCGCCCATAAGAAGGTACCCGGATATTATGGTTCACCGAGTGGTAACCCAAATCCTGGATGAGGCTATTGTTCTCGATAAAAAAATGGAAGAACGCTGTAGGCATTCTAGTGAACGAGAAAGGGCTGCCATGGAATCCGAACGAGCAGCTAACAAATATAAGCAGGTTGAATACATGAAGGAATATATTGGGGATACATTTGATGCCGTTATATCCGGAGTGTCTAACTTCGGATTCTGGTCTGAAACCATAGAGCATAAATGTGAGGGACTTGTTGGGCTTTCTTCGTTATTAGATTACGATGATTTTATTTATTACGAATCTGAGTACTCATTAATTGGTAAACGAAGTGGTAAGGCGTTTAGGATTGGCGATCCAGTTAAAATAAAAGTAATAGCTGCTAATTTGACTAAACGACAGCTTGATTATGAATGGATTTTGGATGTGGACGATTTCCCAGCCACTCCTCCAAAGAAAAAGAAAAAATAAGTACAATGCGGGTCTCATTTGTTAACTTAGAGCCATTCTAAGAAACTTATCATGATATCAGGTATTGAAACCCTTCAAAAATCATTTGAGTCATATTTTAATCATAGGCATTTTCCATTATCGCCTGCAACCTTATATGATCCATTAGAGAATTTTTTAGCCAATATTGGAAAGCGAATTAGACCGATTTTATGTCTTATGGGGAATGAACTTTTTGGAGAAATTCACGAAGATTCTTTTCATATTGCGGCAGCTGTCGAATTATTCCATAATTTTTCCTTGATTCATGATGATATCATGGATGAAGCCCCGCTTCGTAGAGGTAAACCTACCATACATGCTGTTCATGGTGAACCTACTGCCTTGTTAGGCGGAGATGTAATGATGGTGGCGGCATATGATTATATTAATAAAATAGATTCTCGCTATATAAAAGATGTACTAAGGCTATTCAATATAACGGCAAAGGAAGTTTGTGAAGGGCAACAACTTGATATGGATTTTGAAAAATTGGATAAAGTCACCATGGAAGAATACCTCCATATGATTAGCCAAAAAACTTCTGTTTTACTAGCGGCTAGCCTTCAAATGGGTGCTATTGTTGGTGGTTCAACCTTGGGTAACCAAGACCTTCTGTATAGTTTCGGAAAGAACCTAGGTATTGCTTTTCAGATTCAAGATGATTATTTAGATGCTTTTGGTGATCCAATAAAATTTGGCAAGCAGGTTGGGGGAGATATTAAGAGTAATAAGAAAACATTTTTAATGATCCATGCATTGGAAACGGCCAAGGATGATGATCTTATTGAGCTTAATGCTGCGATTAGCTCAACTCAGGAAGATAAAGTGGAACGAGTGCTCACTATTTTTAGGTCTTGTGGGATTGATCATTGGGCCGAATCATTAAAAGAACATTATTTACAAAAAGCATTATCCGATTTAAATAATATTGCGGTCTCTTCAAATCGTAAAGAATCATTGAAGGAATTAGCTTATTATTTAATCAGTAGGGATAAGTAACTACTTAACGCATCAAAAACTCATTATGGCAAGTATTTTTAGAAAGAAAAACATTGATTCAATTTTGGATGAGGTAAAGCTTCATGAAAATGATCCAGCTACCAATTTAAAAAAAGTACTGAATGTAAAAGATCTTACATTAATGGGTATTGCAGCTGTTATGGGAGCAGGTATATTTTCAACTATTGGATCGGCTGCATATTCTGGAGGACCAGGTGTTATTCTATTGTTTATGATTACGGCCATTACCTGCGGATTTACGGCATTATGTTATGCTGAATTTGCATCACGAATTCCGGTAGCGGGAAGTGCCTATACTTACTCATATATAAGTTTTGGGGAAGTGATTGCGTGGATTATCGGCTGGGCGCTTATTTTAGAATACGCTATTGGAAATATTGTTGTAGCCATTTCTTGGAGTTCTTATTTTAATAATATTTTGAAGGCAATGCATATATATCTGCCTGATTGGTTAACTACTGGTTATCAAACTGCATATTATGCATATCAGCTAGCAATTCAAACAGGTGATTCAGTTAATCAATTAGTGTATACTACTGCGCCGAAGATATTAGGAATCCCTTTTATAATTAATTTACCTGGATTTATAATTGTTGTCTTAATTACCATGCTTGTCTATATTGGAATTAAAGAAAGTAAGAAGACAACAAATGCCATGGTTATGCTTAAGGTAGTCATGCTTCTTGTTATTGCTGGTATAGGCCTCTGGTATATATTCACAAATCATACAACCGATAATTGGACTCCATTTTTACCCAATGGCATGAGTGGCGTTTTAAAAGGTGTTTCAGCTGTTTTTTTTGCATATATCGGTTTTGATGCCATTTCTACAACTGCTGAAGAATGTGCAAACCCTAAACGCGATCTTCCTAGAGGGATGATTTACTCGTTGATTATCTGTACGGTAATTTATATCTTGACAGCCATTGTTATTACCGGTATGGTTAAATACACCGAATTTAAAAATGTTACCGACCCGCTTGCCTATGTATTCGAAAGAATAAATTTAAAAAAAGTTGGCTTTATCATTTCCATTGGGGCTGTAGTGGCTGCAACATCTGTATTACTTGTTTTTCAACTGGGGCAGCCCCGTATTTGGATGGCTATGAGTCGCGATGGCCTATTGCCAAGGGCATTTGGTAAAATTAGTAAAAAGTATAGTACTCCAAGTTTCTCTACGATAATATCAGGTGTCCTTGTTGGCGGATTGGTTTTAGTGATAGACGATAAGTTAATCACAGACCTTACTAGCATAGGTACTTTATTCGCATTTGTGTTGGTTAGTGGAGGTGTTTTATTCTTGCCTAAAGTAAAACGTGAATCAGGTAAATTTTCTATTCCTTATGTTAATGCAAAATTCATTTACCCCTTGTTGTATATTTTAGTGTTCATACTTTTTTATGAGAGAACGTTACATGCAATATCAAATCTCTTTACGGATGCGTACGAAGAAATTCTATTCTTGATATTTATAATTCTAGCAGGTGTATTAGCTGTCTTCTCTTTTATAAAAAATTATTCTCTTATCCCCGTAATGGGAGTTGCTTGCTGTCTTTACCTGATGGTTGAAATTCCGGCTAAGAGCTGGCTGGTTTTTTTAGGTTGGATGGCGTTTGGATTAATTATATATTTTTCTTACGGAAATAAACATAGCAAATTAAATGATTCTGCTTCAAGACCGATTTAATTCCCGTACATGAAATTTCAGTCAGGAGATAAGATTCTTATATTAGCTACAAAAGAGAAGGGTGAAGTTATTGAGTGGATCAATAATGAAATGCTTTTGGTGAATGTCAATGGAATCTCCTTCCCCGTGTATGCAGACCAAATTGATTTTCCTTATTTTTTCGATTTTACAGCAAAAACTAATCCAGTAAAAAAAGATAAAAAGCACATAGACGAAGTGCGGAAAGAAAAAGTAGTTGTTACTCAAAAAGTGGTTGATGGTGTTTGGTTGGTGTTCTTTCCTGTATTGGATAAAGATATTTTTGATGATGATGTGATTTCTCATTTTAAACTCTTTGTTTCTAACCATACTGAGAATGAATACAACTTCGATTTAAGCATATTTTATGGAGAGAAAAAAGAAATTGATCTACGAAAAAATATTAAATCCTTTGAGGAGCTTTATTTTTTTGATCTTCCTTTTGAGAATCTAAATGATCAGCCATCCATTGAGTTCATCTTCTCACTTCAGTTTATAGATCCGAAAAAAGTTTCTCATTTTGAAGTTCAATTTAAACCCAAGGGAAAACAGATATTTAAAAAGGCAGAAGAGTTACTTCGCCTTCAACAAGCATCGTTTAAGTATTCTCTTTTTGACGTTTTGCCCGATAAACCTTCTGAAGAGAAATTCGACTTGTCTAAATTATCCTCAGCTGGGTTTAAATTATACTCTTCGGATAAAGCGAAATCTTTCTTGCCTCAGCCAAGAACTTTAATTGATTTACATATCGAAAAATTAGTTGATAATTTTTCTAGCCTCGATTCTAATTCAATACTTTCAATTCAACTTGACACATTTGATAAATTTTATGAAGAAGCAATCATCCATCAACTTAAATCTATCACGGTTATCCATGGGTTAGGTACCGGAAAATTAAAAGATGAAATACATGCTATGCTTCGTCTTAAAAAAGATGTTAAATCGTTCATCAATCGCTACACTATCTTATTTGGGTATGGCGCAACCGAGATTTTTATAAAGTAGCTCAACCCTCCTAATTCCTTTATCAAATCTACAAATAGCGTACCTTAGCAATGCTGTAAATGAAGCTATCGCGTTATGCATAATGACGAGGAAAGTCCGGACAGCGCAGAGCATCGCACCGGTGAATAGCCGGGCTCCGATTTTTCGGGGACAGAAAGTGCCACAGAAAATAACCGTCTCAACATGTTGAGGTAAGGGTGAAAACGGGAGGTAAGAGCTCCCGGCATTATACAGTAATGTATAGTGGGGGTAAACCTTGCGTGCTGAAATGCCACATAGGTTTTGGTATCCTTTGGATGGCAAGTGACTCGCTTGCTCTTAATAAGGCTGAAATGGGTAGGCAGCTTGATCCTGTAGAGTAATTTACAGGACAGATAAATGATAGCTTAAACACAGAATCCGGCTTATCATTTGCAGTAAATTATTAAAACCGGTCAATTGGCCGGTTTTTTTATGCTCTTAGAGTGTTCCTATCATCAGATAAAATTGCTAATCACGTTCAGGCGTACTAATTACTTCCTCACTGTAAAATAGAGCAGTGATGTCATGATCAGCTTGATTTATTTCAAGGTTGTAATGGAGCAACTGAAATTCTTGATAAAAGTGCTTCGTAATTTCTTGATCAGCGTTGTCCATTGAAATTTGGTCTAATATTGGCTGAAGCTCTCTTTGGACGAATGATTGCATATTAATATGCATTTCATAATCGGCCCATAGTACACTTTTTTTACTAGGAACTGATATCTTAACATTGTCTTTGTCACCTTTTTTAGTTCTTCTTGCTTTGTTGTTAACGTTATTACTATCATTCAGATAGGAGTCTATCGTATTCGCAAAGACCAATGATGTTAAGCTGAGTAGAAATATAAAGCAGAGCGTAGTTTTGAGCAGATAAGTAAATTTCGTAGAGGTTTTCGTGATTGTAACAGAACTTGATTTTTTAATAAATACATAAGCGATTTCATAGTTGTAGTATTGAATTGGAGTGGTGTGCAATGTAAGGCACTGGGCATGGGGATCGGATTTTGGATTTAATCAATCTAACAGTGAACTGATCAGATTTGATAGGGAAAAGTTACTTTACAATGAAGCCTTATCCAAATTGAATTTATAAGGACTTTAAAATATTTCTAATTAAATTCGAATTTATTGAAATTTACTATTAAAATTTATCGATAAGTATCGATATAGTAGAAAATATTCAATAAAAATCGACTTAGAGCATAATCTTATGCATAGGTTTATAAAGTCCAGAATGTACTAGACTCAAAACACCGTAAAAGATAGATTAAATTAAGTCTAATGCTTTAACAAAGCAGGTTACTATAGGTACTACAGTTAATGATACTAGCGCAGGAATAAAGAAATATACGGCTACTGACAAGGCTAGGGATAATAAGAAGAGTACCCAGTACATGTTTTTAGCGCTCTTTGTCATGTGTTTTTTTTGCAAATATACAACCTGTATCAATAATCAATTCATTCAATTTAGGATGTGTAAAAATATTTAAATGTGTATTAAATACGCTTCAAAATTCGTACATTAGCGACCTTGTAATTGATGAAGAAGATGATGATTGACATTTATTTACGTTTTACGACCAGACCAGGGCAATCCCTAAGAATATTGGGCAACATAAAGGAGTTGGGTAATGGGCAATTCTCAAACTCCATTCCTTTAGACTACGTAAACCAATATTTTTGGAAAATATCCCTTCCTATTTCTAGTCAACGTCTCAACGGGTTGACTAGCTTGAACTATAGTTTTATCTATCAAGATGAACATGGAGATCAAATACAAGATTGGGGTATTCATCGAGATTTTCACCTCGATAACACTTCAGATGATGTGTTGATCGTCGATTCATGGAACGATATGGGTGCAGTGGAGAATACATTCTATACATCTCCTTTTGCCAATGTATTCCTTAATGCCACCCCACAAATTCAATCAATTTCATCTCCGCATTCGCCACTACGATTTATCGCCGTGGCACCTTTACTACATAATGGTGAATCCATTTGTTTAATCGGAAATCATAAAGCATTAGGAGAATGGAATCCTGAAAATGCTGTTGCCATGAAATTTGATGGCCACCGTTGGTTTATCGATACAGTCATTACTGGATCTCTTTCTGCGATTGATTATAAATATGGCATTGCTGATAAAGAAGGTAGATTCATTCGATTTGAAGATGGCTTGAATCGTAACCTAAGAAGCATTCCCACTACAGAGGCTAAGATAATTGTAAATGATGGTTATGTTCGTTTCGATACGTCATATTGGAAAGGTACAGGTGTTGCTATTCCTGTTTTTAGTCTTCGCTCATCTAATGGACTTGGAGTGGGAGAATTTTTAGATATCAAATTACTAGTGGATTGGGCAAAAAAGGTATCTATTAAAATGCTGCAATTATTACCTGTAAATGATACTACAAGTACACATACTTTTTTAGACTCTTATCCCTATGCTGCTATTTCAGCATTTGCATTACATCCTTTATATGCTAATTTGGAAGCTATTGCAGGGCCAAAACATATTAAATTAATTAATTCTTTCCTTCAAAAAAAAGAAGAATTAAATGCTAAATCATTTGTAGACTATGATGAAGTGATGAAGATAAAATGGAAGGCGCTCCGCTTGCTTTTCAATTCTCAACATACCGATGTTTTTTATACGAAAGAGTATAACCAATTCTTTACTCAAAATGAATATTGGCTGGTTCCATATGCTGTATTCAGCTACCATAGAGAGTTGCATCAATCAGCTGATCCTTCATCTTGGGGGAAATATTCAACTTTTAACGAATCACTAATTGACGAGCTTACGAAGTCCACTAAAAAAGAGTTTAAGGACATTTCCTTTTATTACTATACGCAATACCAACTTCATTGTCAATTAAAAGAAGCTCATGATTACGCAACTCATGCAGGAATATTGCTTAAAGGGGATATACCTATAGGTGTTCATCGTAATGGGGTAGATGCATGGATGCAGCCAGCATTATATAATCTTGATATGCAAGCTGGTGCTCCTCCAGATGACTTTGCCATAACAGGACAAAACTGGGGATTCCCAACGTATAATTGGAAAGTTATGCAACAGGATGGTTATGCATGGTGGCAAAAACGGTTTAAACAAATGTCTAATTATTATGATGCATTTAGGATTGATCATATACTTGGATTTTTTAGAATTTGGTCAATTCCTTCACACGCAGTGGAAGGCATCATGGGACATTTTGTTCCTGCTATTCCTGTAAGTAAACAAGAGATAGAGCAACTAGGTATTTCATTCGATGTGAATAGATTCTGTTCTCCTTTTATTACTGATTCATTACTTCAAGAGTTAGCCGGTGATCAAGCTTCCGAAATGCACGAATTTTTGAATAAATCTAATGGGGGAGTATATCATTTTAAGCCAGAGTTTGATACTCAACGAAAAATTGAACAGTATTTTAATTCTATACCTAATCAACAATCAACGCAGCCGTTAAAACAGATTTTATTCAATATTCATTCCAATGTTATTTTATGGAAAGATGATGAACAAAAAGATATGTTTCATTTCAGATTCAATGCTACTGGAACATCTTCTTTTTATGCTTTGAATGATCATGAAAAATCTCATTTGTCTGAATTATATATTGACTATTTTTTCAAAAGACAAGATCATATTTGGCGAGTTGAAGCCATGCAAAAACTTCCCGCCCTTAAAAAGTCTACAGATATGCTCATCTGTGGAGAAGACTTAGGCCTAGTTCCTGGTTGTCTACCTAAAGTCATGACATCATTGGGCTTTTTAAGTTTAGAGGTGCAACGCATGCCAAAGCAGTTGAATCGCTCCTTTTTTAACCCCATAGATGCGCCTTATCTATCTGTTGTAACACCTTCTACGCATGATATGAGTACGCTAAGAGAATGGTGGGAGGAAGATAGATCAGGGTCTCAGCAGTTCTATAACGAACAGTTAGGTCAATACGGATCTGCTCCACACTTTGCTGAGCCAGATTTAATTCGGTCAATTATTCTTCAACACCTATGGTCTCCAGCAATGTGGGCAGTCTTTCAATTGCAAGACTTATTTGCAATGAAAAAAGAATTGCGTATTGAAAATCCACACGAGGAAAGAATCAACGTACCCGGTGATTCAAAACATTTTTGGAAATTCAGAATGCACCTTACGATAGAGGAGTTACTATCAAATGACGAATTCAATACTGAATTGCATTCTTACCTAAAGATGAGTGGTAGGAGTTAGTAATTGATTGCTTCTATCATCTGATTCACTCTACAGTTTTTATTTCAGCAACGCTGTATTCCCTTATACACTTTTTGGTTTTTGGATAAATAGCTTCAACGAATACTCAATTGATAGTTCAACTTCATAAAATAAGTATAAAGAACTATTTTTACATATGCTTCAACTCGCTCATTGTATTTCTAGTTTACCTTTTCAATATCCTTTTACAACCTCAAAAGGAACGAAAGATTGTCAGAAATCACTAGTGGTTGAATTGACATGGGGGCCAGGAATTAAAGCATATGGGGAAGCTCCTGCTATAGATTATTATAATGTTACGGTTGAACAAATGCAATCCGATCTTGAGTCTAAGCGAAAATTTATTGAATCGTTTTCATTCATGGATCCAAAACGATTTTGGCATTTTTTGCACCATTTATTTCCGACCAACCCATTTTTAGTATCTGCATTGGATATGGCCGGGTGGGATTTATATGGCAAAATGAAAAGAAAGAGTTTGTCTGATTTGTGGAATTGTAATGCTAACCCATCACTTCAAACTGATTATACGATTGGTATAGATACCATTGATATGATGTTGAATAAGATAGAGCAACATCCTGCACCAATCTATAAGATAAAAGTAGGCACAGCTGATGATCTCGAAAAACTCGTGCAAATTAGAAAACGAACAAATTCAGTTATTCGAATAGATGCAAATGCAGCATGGTCATTTGATGAAGCCCTGGTAAACTTGCCTATATTAACTCAATTGGATATTGAACTTATTGAACAGCCTTTATCAAAAGATAACTATGAGGGTACAGCAGCATTAAGAAAGTTAACTAAAATCCCCATTATAGCTGATGAGTCGTGTGTAGGGTTTTCAGATATAGAAAAATGCAAAGATGCATTCACTGGCATAAATATAAAACTGACAAAGTGCAGTGGTATTACTCCTGCGCTTGAAATGATTAAAAAAGCCAAGCAACTTGGATTAACCATCATGCTTGGTTGTATGAACGAATCATCCATTGGCACTTCTGC
>CAMCBE010000004.1 GCA_945872805.1 Chitinophaga pinensis
ATTCTTGTGCTCCACACTTTCCATTGCTTACTAATTTTCGAACACGATCAACCAATATTTCAGCACCAGCACCTGGAAGTGAATTCATTCCTGCCTCTTTCAATGCCATAAGCACTTCAGAATGGGTAGATTTTTCAAGTTTTGTAATATGTGCAACTTCTGGTGGGCCAAGTGTATGCAGTCTAATGTCGGGGAACTCATTTTTTATTTCCCTAAATATTTTTGTGTAGAATTCAAGTCCTAGTTCTGGGTGATGGCCCCCTTGCAAGAGTAATTGATCCCCTCCCCATTGTAGAGTTTCACGAATTTTTTGTCTATAGGTGTCCATATCTGTAATATAGGCTTCAGCATGGCCAGGTATTCTATAAAAATTGCAAAACTTACAATTTGCAATGCAAACATTGGTTGTATTTACATTACGATCAATTTGCCAGCTTACTTTTCCGTGAGGTACTTGTTTCTTTCTCAGTTGATCAGCAATATGCATAAGTTCTGCAAGTGGAGCCTCCTTGAAAAGAAATAAACCTTCTTCCGCAGTGAGAAATTCCAAATTCAGTGCTTTTTCGTATAGATTATTTATTTCACTCATAATTTTCAATAAGAATAGAACAAAGGTAGGGTAACAATCGTTTAAAATAAAGCTAACTTGAGAGAAGCTTTATGTTTTGGATTTATTTTAATACATCTAGCATTTCTTCTCCATAACATGATGAGAATGAAATTCACTATATTGACTCAGTTGATAAAATTGGTAGGAGTACTTCCCATTTGTTTCCTTTTATCTAAAACTAGCCATGCACAGGAACAATTTCTAGAGGGCCCTGCTAAACGTATTACATCGTTTCCATTTAAATTATTATCTGGTGGTGTCATATTAATTCAAGCTTCAGTTGATCAATATTCTGATAGTATGAATTTTATTTTGGATACGGGGAGTGGAGGAATTTCACTGGACTCAACTACTGCAAAAGCGTTGAATATAAGTCTAGTACCTTCTGATAAAACGATAAAAGGAATTGGAGGGATTCGTAAAGTTTCATTTTTATACGGCTCTACTTTGCATCTTCCTGGTTTAGATGTAAGATCGTTAGACTTTCATGTTAATGATTATGAACTATTAAGTTATTCTTATGGAATTCATATTGATGGTATTATTGGATATAGTTTTTTAAGCCGTTATATTGTTAACATTAATTATGACAATAGAATAATTACAGTATATAGTAATGGTGACTTCAATTATCTTGATGGAGGACACATGCTCTATCCAGCATTTACTACACTACCAATACAAACCGTTGAATTTAGGGAAAGTAAAAATTTTTCGCAGCGATTTTATTTTGATACTGGAGCGGGATTAAATTTTTTGCTTTCTGAAGAATATGTGACGGATAGTTCTGTCTTGCGCAAGAGGAAGAAAACACCTATGCTTACTCAAGCTGAAGGGTTGGGTGGTAAGCTAACAATGAGACTTACTACTGTTAAGAATATGAAACTTGGTCCATATAAATTTCGAAATGTACCAACACTACTTTTTGAAGATAATAGTAATGTTACAGCCTATCCATTTTTAGGAGGTCTTATAGGGAATGAGCTCTTGCGCAGATTTAATGTTACATTAAATTATAATAGACATGAAATTCACATTATACCAAATAGTCATTTCAACGATTTTTTTGATTATGCTTATTCTGGCTTATCCATTTATTTTATCAATCAACACATAGAAGTAGATGAAGTAGTGCCTGATTCTCCTGCAGCAAAAGCAGGGTTACAAAAAGGCGATATAATCCTTTCGGTAAACAATGATTTTAGTAATGATATCCAAATCTATAAAAGCATTATTCAATCCAGACTTAGCAAAATAAAATTTCTCATCCTTAGAAATGGCTCACCTGAAGTTTTTATTATGAAAACGGTTAGTATTTTATAGATAGACTTTAACAAGTAACCTCTATTTTAGGTGTTCAGTATTCCTTTTATTTAAAGATATTTGTAGCATGATAAAATTCGATAGGTTTATTTTGCCTAATGGACTAAAAGTGCTGGTGCATCCAGACAAGAGTACTCCAATGGCAGTTGTAAATGTTTTGTATGATGTTGGGGCGAGGGATGAAAATCCTAACCAAACTGGGTTTGCCCATTTGTTTGAACACCTCATGTTTGGAGGATCAATCAATATTCCAGATTATGATGACCCACTACAGAATGCAGGTGGGGAGAATAATGCATATACTACCAATGACTTAACTAATTATTATTGTCAATTACCTGCCGAAAATGTAGAAACTGCATTTTGGCTTGAGAGCGATAGGATGTTGAGTCTTGCATTCAGTAAGAAAAGCTTAGACGTGCAACGTAAGGTAGTCTGTGAGGAATTTAAAGAACATTATATCAATAAGCCTTATGGGGATGTATGGCATATTATGAGAGAGTTAGCATATAAGGAACATCCTTATAGATGGATGACAATAGGGAAAGAATTATCGCATGTTGAAGATGCACAATTAGATGATGTAAAAAACTTTTTTTTTAAGCATTATACTCCTTCAAATGCCATTTTAGTTGTTGCAGGTGATGTATCTACTGAGCAAGTTAAGGCCCTTTCTGAGAAATGGTTTGGTGATATCCCGTCAGGGAATAGATATACTAGACTTCTTTCACAAGAAAAAATTCAAGAAGAAGAAAGAAGGATGACAGTTCATCGAAAGGTTCCTATGGATGCCATCTACAAGACATGGCATATGTGTGCCAGGAATGACGATGATTATTATGCAACTGATTTACTGATTGATATAATTGGTGGTGGCGCATCTTCTCGATTATATCAAAAATTAGTAAAAGAGGATCAGTTATTTGTTCATATTACCTGTTATCATTTTGGAAGTTTAGATAATGGGCTTCTCACCATTGAAGGCCAATTAGTAAAGGGTGTGGATATTCGATTGGCGGAAGAGGCTATTGAAAAAGAGTTGGATAAAATTCGAAATGAAAAAATAGAAGAACGTGAACTTCAGAAAGTTCAAAATAAAACGGAAAGTGTAATGGCATTCGAAGATATGAGTGTTATGAACAGAGCTGGAAGCCTTGCTTTTTATGAATTACTTGGAAACGGTGAAAAGATGAATGAAGAGTTTAAACTTTATCAAGCAGTAACTGTAGCTGATTTGCATAGAGTTGCGTCTACTGTTATTAAGCCTTCTAATAGCAATACCCTATGGTATCTTGCTGAAAATTAATTTTTTTACTATTACAAACATTAACATGCTCGATAGAAAAAAGGCTCCACATATTAAAGATGCTGTAGAGTACGGAATAGAGTTGAAGAAGCCAGATGTATTTAAGTTAGATAATGGCGTTTCTGTTTATACAATACAAGCTGGGACAGAGGAAGTTGTTCAAATTGAATGTGTATTTAAGGCTGGCAATTGGTATGAGAAATTGAAAAATGTAGCATCTGCTACTAATTTTTTAATTAAAAATGGCACGTCAACTAAATCGGCCTATGAGATAAATGAATTTGTTGATTTCTATGGTGCTTATTTAAATCGATCATGTTATAATGAAACGGCTGTAGTTAGTCTTCATTGCCTTACTAGACAGCTTGAACATATTTTACCTGTCGTACAAGAAATATTTTTAGATGCATCATTTCCTGAAGATGAGCTTACTATATATAGAAAGAATATGCAGCAAAAGCTTGCTGTTAATTTGAAAAAATGCGATTTCATTGCAGGAAGAAAAATTGATGAACTCTTATTTGGGGCAGTACATCCTTATGGGGTTTACTCTGCAGCAACTGATTATGATGCCATATCAAGTGCTGATGTAAAAAAATACTATAATCAGTATTATCGCAATGGACATTGTACAATATTTTCTGCAGGCATTTTACCAGCTAACTATCAGCAATTGTTGAATACTTATTTTGGGTCCATTCCATTTAATCAACATGAATTAGAAGAGCCAAATCATTCAATCAATCCTGATCAGCAAAAAAAATGGAATATTATAAATGATGATGAAGGCGTACAAGGGGCTATTCGTATTGCTCGTCCTTTTCCTACAAGACATGACCCTGATTTCCCTAAAGTGCAAGTTTTGAATGCATTGTTTGGCGGGTTTTTTGGATCTCGGCTTATGAATAATATTCGCGAGGACAAGGGATATACCTATGGCATTTATAGTTTTTTAGTAAATCATATCCATGCAGGTGCATGGATGATTAGCACAGAGGCAGGAAGGAATGTTTGTGAAGCCACAATCAATGAAGTGTATAACGAAATGCAGCAATTGAGAGAGGGTGATATAGACGCGGAAGAATTGTTACTAGTTAAGAATTATCTTATTGGAACACTGCTTGGTGATTTAGACGGCCCTTTCCAGATTATTGGGAGGTGGAAAAATCTGATTTTAAATGGTCTCGATGATCAATTCTTTTATACCTCTGTTCATACAATTAAAAATATTTCATCAGAGGAGTTAAAAGCACTCGCTAAAAAATATTTAAATCCTGATGAATTTTATGAGTTGGTGGTTGTATAAGTCATGTAAAAAGTTTTATTTTGATTGTTTATCAATACTAGAAATAATGTTGAAAAATTTTTCGTTTCTCTTCATTTTTGTGCTTCTATTAATGTCTTGCCAGAAAAAGACTACACCGATTAGTACTATTAATAATCCAGCAAATAATTTTTCAAAAGGGGCCGATGTGAGCTGGGTTACTGAGATGGAATCAGCTGGAGTAAAATTTTATTCTGCAGCGGGGAAAGAAATGGAGTGTATGGCACTTCTGAAATCACTCGGCATGAATACCATACGGCTAAGGGTTTGGGTAAATCCATCTCCATTGTGGAATGATGTATCTGACGTTGTAGTTAAGGCACTCCGAGCAAAGCAATTGGGGATGCGCATTTTAATCGATTTTCATTACAGTGATTCATGGGCCGACCCTGGAAAACAAAATAAACCAGCAGCTTGGGAGTCTTTGAATTTCGACGAATTAAAATTAGCCTTAGCAAATCATACAAAGACTACGTTAGCGACATTAAAGCAAAATGGCATAACACCAGAATGGGTTCAAGTAGGAAATGAGACAAATGATGGGATGTTATGGCCTGATGGGCGGGCTTCCACTTCAATGAATAATTTTACGCAACTTATAAATGTTGGCTATGACGCAGTGAAAGAAATTTTCCCTTCATCTAAAGTAATTGTACACATATCAAATGGGTGGGATAAAAATTTATTTCAATGGATGTTTGCAGGATTGAAAACAAATGAAGCAAAATTTGATGTTATTGGAATGTCGCTGTATTCTACTGCTTCAAACTGGGCTTCTTACAATCAGCAATGCTTTCAGAATATGAATGATATGGTAAGCCTTTACAACAAGGAAGTTTTCATCGTTGAGGTTGGTATGCCTTCGAATAATGCTACTGAGTGTAATTCTTTTTTAACTGATCTTATCCATAAAACAAAGCAGGTAACATTGGGAAAGGGTTTAGGTGTTTTGTATTGGGAACCTCAGTCATATAACGGTTGGAAGGGTTATGAATTAGGAGCTTTTGATATTACAGGGAAACCTACAAATGCCCTCCTCGCTTTTTTAAAGTAAGTAGCATTATATCGTTATTTTTTCACATTCCCCCTGGCGAATCATTCAATTTTTTTCCTGATTTTATTTTTGCAGATCAACATGACTTATCTTTAAGGAATCATGCATTTTGATCGCAAAAATTTATCAGACGAGCAGCTTGTTTCTTTCTATCGGGAACTTCTTTACCCAAGAATGATCGAGGAAAAAATGCTTGTACTATTGCGTCAAGGAAAAGTCGGGAAATGGTTTAGTGGTATTGGGCAAGAAGCGATTTCAGTAGGCGCTACATTAGCGTTAAATTCCGATGAATGGATATTCCCGCTTCATAGAAACTTAGGTGTATTTACCGTAAGGGGGATGTCATTAGAAAAGCTTTTTTTACAATGGCAAGGCAGCAAAGAGGGCTATAGCAAAGGACGTGAGCGAAGCTTTCATTTTGGGTCTAAAGAACATTTTATTGCTGGTATGATATCTCACCTCGGTCCACAACTCGCATTGGCTGATGGTGCAGCGTTAGCCTATACCTTGAAGCAGGAAGGGAAAGTTTCCTTAACCTTTACTGGAGATGGCGGAACATCTGAAGGTGATTTCCATGAAGCACTAAATTTAGCCGCAGTATGGGATCTTCCTGTGATTTTTATAATCGAAAACAATGGGTATGGACTTAGTACTCCTGTACATGAGCAATATCGTTGTGACGCCTTAGTGGATAGAGCCAAGGGATATGGTATGGAAGGCATACAAATTGATGGCAATAATATTTTAGAAGTATATGATACTATTAAAGGAATTCGTACCTATTGTATTGAAAATCAAAAACCATATTTAATTGAGTGCATGACGTTTAGAATGCGAGGTCATGAAGAAGCAAGTGGAATAAAATATGTTCCAAAAGAATTGTTTGATGAGTGGGGGAAGAAGGACCCAGTAGCTTGTTATGAAGAATGGCTCTTGCATAGTGAAATTGCCTCTGTAGATGAAATTCGAAAAATAAATGAAGAAATTAGAGTAAAAATCGAATCAGAACTAAAAGCAGGATTATCCTTTGAAGGGAATAAGGTGAATACGGAAGAAGAGATAGACGATTTGTTTGCATTACCAAAATCATCTCATCTTAACGAATCATCACCCCTTAATTTGTTCATACCAAATAGAACTGATCCTATTCGATTTATTGATGCAATCTCGGAAGGGCTAGATCAATCATTAGCTATACACGATAACCTGATAGTGATGGGTCAAGATATTGCTGAATATGGGGGTGCCTTTAAAGTGACAGCAGGGTTATCTAGTAAATACGGAAAGCATCGAGTAAGGAATACGCCCATTTGTGAAAGTGTTATTGTTGGTGCTGCATTAGGATTGAGTTTGGAAGGGTTTAAATCAGTTGTTGAAATGCAGTTTGCTGATTTTGTTTCGGTTGGGTTTAACCAAATTGTCAATAATTTAGCCAAGATTCACTACCGTTGGGGACAAGAATCGGATGTTGTTATACGTATGCCCACAGGAGCAGGTGTTGGCGCAGGTCCCTTCCATTCTCAAAGTAATGAAGCTTGGTTTTTTCATGTACCCGGACTTAAAATTGTCTATCCTTCAACTCCAGAAGATGCAAAAGGGTTATTAATGGCAGCAATAAATGATCCAAACCCAGTACTCTTTTTTGAACATAAGGCACTTTATAGAAGTATATCTGGTATGGTAAACCCAGAACCTTTTGAAACTATTATTGGTAAAGCCAAGACTGTTAAGTCTGGTGAAGAATTAAGCATCATTACTTATGGCGCAGGAGTCCATTGGGCAAGCGACTTTGCAGACCAGCATCCGGAACTATCAATTGAAATAGTAGACTTGAGGACCTTGATGCCTCTTGATTTCGATGCTATTCGTTTGACGGTGGAAAAGAATAATCGTGTTCTTATCCTACATGAAGATAATCTTACGGGAGGAATTGGTGCAGAAATTGCAGCTTGGATTTCAGAGCATTGTTTTCAATCCCTCGATGCACCGGTCATGCGATGTGCTAGTCTAGATACTCCGATTCCATTTGCTCCAGAACTTGAATCACAATACCTTGCTAAGAATAGGCTTGAAAAAAATGTATTCGATTTATTGAAGTATTGATTTTGAATGTATAAATCATTACGTTTATTGTATATAATATTAAACTTGAATAGTTATTCGAGATGTTGTAATTTATAGTTTGATATTAGATTTAGATCCTCTTATTTTTTAATCTGTTGTATTTAATGAAAGTTGAGAGCAATAAAGTGGTTACCATTCATTATACGTTGAAAGATGAATTAGGGAATACACTTCAAGGAAATGATGCACATGTTGTAGAAGAATACCTGCATGGGGCAGAAAATATTATACCTGGTTTAGAGCGTGCACTTGAAGGATTGCAGGAAAGTCAGGTAATTGAAGTGGTTATTTACGAAGACGATGCCTATGGCCCCAAGGAAAAAAGTTTAATCATTGAAGTAGGTATTGAAGAATTTGAGGATGTTGATTCCATAGAAGAAGGGCAGTACATCCAGTTATTTGATGGAACAGAAGCTATAGTTGTAGAGAAAACAGATGAATCTATTATTGTGGATGCAAATCACCCTTTTGCAGGGAAGACTCTTTTTTACACCATAAAGATTTCTGGAATACGGGATGCTACCGAAGAAGAATTATTAGTTGGTTCACCTAAACGTGTTGAAGATTTAATTTAATATTTCTTTACTTGTTATCAAATTTTTTACCATGACTCGAATTTTTATTTCAATCCTTTTACTTTTACTTATATCATGTAATGGGTTGAACAAAAACACATCTGATAAATCGTTAACTAGGGATTTCAAAAAAGGTACGTTTGGCTATGACCTTGATTTTTTAAAAAAGTATCATAAAGATCTTGTTGTTTTAGGGGATGACTCTACAGGTTCCCAAATAATTATCCTTCCCGCTTATCAAGGGCGTGTTATGACTAGTACCGCAGAAGGAAGTAAAGGAGCTAGTTTTGGTTGGCTTAATCATGAACTAATTGCTTCTGAAAAATTCTCTGAACACTTCAGTGCATTTGGTGGAGAGGAACGCATTTGGCTTGGTCCAGAAGGCGGTCAATTCTCCATATATTTTAAAAAAGGTGCTGAATTTAAATTCGATAATTGGTATGTTCCCAAGGAAATTGATACAGAAACTTTTTCTCTTGTTTCTTCTAGCAAAACAGAAGCACAATTTGAAAAAGCAATTCACCTTGAAAATTATTCAGGTACTAAGTTTGATCTGATGGTTAATCGTACTATTCATTTGATGGATGATGAGAGTATCAAAAAATCAATTGGAGCTATTCCTGCTGGTATAAAAGTAGTTGGATTTGAATCAGACAATGTGATTAAGAATACAGGATATGAAAAATGGTCGAAAGAAAATGGGCTACTTTCTATCTGGATTCTGAGTATGCTTAATGCAGGTGATGGAACAACAATTGTTTTGCCTTATCGTCAAGGCGATTCATCGAAATTGGGTAAAGTAGTTACTGATGATTATTTCGGTAAGGTTCCAGGCGATAGGCTAAAAGTTGATAATGGAATTATTTTGTTGAAAGCCGATGGGAATCATAGAAGTAAAATTGGTATATCTCCCTCTAGAGCATTGCCTATAGCTGGAAGTTTTGATGCAAAGCAAAATGTGTTGACTATTGCTGAATTCACTTTACATGAGAACGTTAATGAATATGTAAACTCATTGTGGCAAATTCAAAAGGAGCCATTTAAAGGGGATGCTGTAAATGCGTATAATGATGGCCCTATTGATGGCAAACAAATGGGGAAATTCTATGAAGTTGAAAGTTCTTCACAAGCTGCCGCCTTAGCACCTGGAGAGCAAATTCAGCATATTCATCGTACTATACATCTTAAGGGAAACAAAGAAGATCTGAATACTCTTGCATTAAGATTATTTGGTATTGGGCTTGATGCAATGAATCTATAGTTAGTTTTTTAACGACTTTAAAAAAGCTAGGCTTAGAGGGAGTTGACTCATCACACTTGAGGACTCGTCTTCAATAAAATAATGTTTTACAGCCGAGAATTTTGCTGCACTCATTACATCTTTGATATTAACATCGCCCTTGCCTAATATTACATTTGTTTCCTCATCTGCACTTCCGGTATCGTTCGAAACGGTTCCAATTAATCGATCTTTCAGGTGTAAAAGTGAAAATCGTTTTGGATATTTTTTTAAGAGTTCAACTGGGTCAGCTCCACCTTGCTTCGCCCAATACACATCAAGCTCATAATTTACATATGCAGGAATCGTTTTAGCTATTAAGTCATCAAATAATGTACCATTTTTTGATGGCCTAAATTCAAATCCATGTGGGTGGTAACAAAATTCTAGCCCACTTTCTTTAAATATTTTCCCAGCCTTGTTGAAGACTACGGCTGCATCTACAACATTTTTTATGTTGAATTCATTTCCTTCATGAGGTATTCCATAGCAAATCACATAGGTAGCACCAAGGGTTTTTGCATTATAAATAACTTGTGTTAGGTCTTTGCTAAGATCCTTATAATCTACTCCAAATCCTACAAAGTTGAAATCTAACTTATCTAAGAGTTTTTTATAATCAGTTACGCTTTTCCCATAAAAGTCAATCCCTTCCAACTCACGAATACCCAATGCGCGTATTTTTTTTAATGTGCCTTCTAAGTCTGTCTTGGTCTGGTTTCTTACAGAATATAGTTGTAGGCCAATTTCTTGTGCATTGATGACCAAGTTAGTCGTCATGAATAATGCTAAAAGGAGTATAGTCTTTTTCATATGGGAAAATTATGATTTATTGTTCGATATATTAACTTGAATAATCATTTTTTCGTTTAAATAATGGAATAGATGTAATGGTTGAGATGGTTTCGGCTCCAAGATCTCCTTCTTTACTGAAGGACCAAACAAATAGTGCCTGTATTGAATGATGTTCACGAATCTTGTTGATTGCGTTAAGCACAAGATTTTTTGCAACTCCATTTTTCCTATATTCTTCTAAAACCATGGCTGAGCAAAGGTATATAGTATCAAATATTTTTTCCTTTTTGGTTAGTTCAAATAGTTGCTTTTCTGAAATTTCACAGTGTATAAATTGGTTCATTAGTTCTATAGTAGTAGGTATTAGTAGAACCCACGCAATCGGCCCCTCTCCATTATCATATTCAGATACAGTTGCAGGGTGGATGTGTAGTAGTTCTTCAATAACGTCTTCATTCACGTCTAACTGGTCTGGATCATCTTTTGACGCAAAAACCTCATCAGCTAGTAGTATCATTCGTTCATAATTGCTCAGTGCCATAATCTAGATTATTTATTGCTGATATTTTATATGTAACTATCTAATCAATGAACCTATTTCTTAAGTTCAAAAATGGTTTTTCAACTATTTTGTTGAGTAGTAGTGCACCAATTGTGGATAATATAAGAGAGAATAATAAAATTAAATTTCCGTCAAGATTAAGATCTGACAAAAGATCATTTGTTATATGAATCAATCCTTTGTGACTAAGGTAAATCGCATATGACAGCATAGCAATGTATGTTGTTGTTTTGGACTTCCATTTGAATAAAAAACTTGTCGGACTGATAGCTGAAATGACTATTATCCCATAACCGAGTGCAATTATTGGGAATCCCCATATTGTTGCATTAAAGGAGGTACGATCTTTAGATATGAAAAAAGAAAAAATCAAAATAAGTACGCCTATAATAAAATTTAAGTTCCCATACTTGGATATTTTCTTCCAAAGATTAGGCATGAATACATAAAGGCCTGCAATTGAAACGCCCGCTAATAAACAATCTAAACGAGTGTATGTTGGATAATAAATATATTTATGCCAAATCATTTCGTACTCTTTTGAATTGATTTCAGGAAGATATAGATAAGTATAACAATAGTATCTGACTGCAAATCCAAATAATAAAAGAGCAATCAATAGAAAATATGATTTCCGAAATAATTTTACTGTTAAGAGGAATAGTAATAGTAAAGGGAAGAGTAGATAAAAATATTCTTCTACACAAAGAGACCATGCATGCGAAAATGTTCCAAAATCAGTTTTATTGAGTCCGAAGTTTTGTGTGAATGTTAAGAACTTCCATAAGGGCGGCAATGATTCTTTTTCTCGAAAAAAGGGGACCGAAAAGTATATTGCAACTATTGTAAAGTATGCGGGCAAAATCCTAAAGATTCTTTTTAGGAAGAATTGCTTAAATGAAAATCTATTATTTTCATTTATCTGTTTAAATAGTTGAGAAGAAATTAAAAACCCACTTAACACAAAAAAAAGGTCAACACCGGTCCAACCAAATTGTGAAGCACTTACTAACCAATCAGGTTTCGCATTACTTAATTTGGGATAGTGGAACAAAACAACAGAGACAATGGCTAACGTTCTTAAGTGATCTAATCCATAAAATTTTTCTTTCATTTCATCACCTTTTTCTCATCCCAGGTAAATATTGCTCTTCCATATTCTTAAGAATATCTTCTTTATAGAAAAGTACTTCTTTAAATTTCCCCTTGGTATACATGTCGGCTTGATCTTTAAAATGTTTTGAAGCAGGTGTTCCACTTTCTCCACCTGCAAGAAGTGATTTTGCTTTGATTTTTTTTCCAAATTCAACAGCACAAACAAAGCTATTCCCACCATACCCATATCTTTTTTTGCTTCCTTGGTATTGTATGCTATTAAAAGATGGAAGTGTTCCCCATTCAGCTGATGCATATGGAGAAGGGATACTCGATTCTTTATCTGAAAACGCGGCATCTATGTTGTTATCAATTCGTTGGAATCGATTAATCTCACCCCATGGAACCTCCCAAGTGCCAAAATCAGATTTCAGTTTTTTAAGTACTTCATTTAAGAATGAAATTTTTGTGGCATCAGGCATTTCCTTTAGCATTCGGGGTAATTCAAATGGAAGATCAATTGACCCTTTTCTTCCTCTTGTAAGATAAGCGACTACCTTTTCTGCCCAATGTATGGCAATTGTAGTGGCTATAGAGTTATTTACTGTTCGCCTGTCCCACTCACGTAATAGTTGGATTGCTTTGTCGATATCAGGCTTAATGTCTTTGGCAATAAATGTTTGATTTGCACTAAATAGCGGCGGTAACAATATATCAAATGCTGACATATAATTATCATATCCCGCTTCTACTAATCCATTGATATCAAATTTATCCTTACTCGATAATACCCGGACAGCATTTATTCCCCGAAAATTTTCAGGATCTGGGGCCATATAGGCTGGATATTTTTTTCTGTTTATACTTCCATTTCCAGCAACGGTAAATGGGGTGGCATTACAATTTTGCAGCCATCCATTGGATGGATTGTATAAATGTATTGTTTCTTCAACAGTGTGTAACCCTTTCCAATCTGTCGCATCAAGCGTTCCATCAACTGGATTTTTCCAATCAAATTGTGGATTCCTTTTTGGCATAAAATTTCCATGCCAATAGGCAATATTTCCTTGATCATCGGCATACACTGTATTGTTAGAAATATTTGATCTTAGGTCCATGATGTTTTTAAACTCTGAAAATGTTTTTGCTTTTGTCCTGTTCCAGGATTGAATCAAACCAGTTAGCGATCGATTATTAGACTGCATAGCTATCCATTTACCAGCTTGCATTGCCATAATAGGCCCATGGTGTGTTTTATATATTTTAAACTCTTTCTTCACTATACCATCTTTGGTTTTATAGGCAATTGTTGTTGGTTGAATGGTGACTGGTTTCTGTATTTTGTTATGCGAATAGAAAATTCCGCTACTGTTTTTTTCAATAGTCTCTTCATATAGGTCTGCTACGTCAGCTTCGCTTGATGTATGCATCCATCCACAATGCTCATTGAATCCTTGATAAACAAAAAATTGCCCCCACGTAACGGCTCCATAGGTATTTAATCCTTCCTCACTTATCATATGAACTTCAGGTCTGAAATAAAATGTTACATGAGGATTAATATATAGCATTGCCTTGCCTGATATACTTTTAGAAGGTGCTATGGCGAATCCATTTGATCCAATAAGGTCTTCAGGATCTTTCTTTTTTAGTTTGGTAAGATTTGTTGAAATTCCTTGATAGAAATTTTTGATATCGTCAGCTGTTAAATCAGCTGTTTGAATGGCTGATATGCTTCCGTCTGTATAGGTTAGCGCGTACCATGGTTGAAAATTATTCAGTAGTGCTGGCTTCACATTTGGGTTTTTGTATAGGTAATAATTAATACCATCCGCAAATGCATTCAATAACTTTTTCATCCACTCTGGACTTGCTTCGTAATCTTTTACAGCATCTGCCGAATCAATAACCATTCTTACTAGAAGGTCTTCGTAAATATCTTTTTCCCCTGTTACTTCGCTAGTTCTTCCTAGCATAGTGACGTAATTCATTTCAACACGCTTAAAGTCGTCTTCACATTGTGCATACATTAGTCCGAAAACACAATCTGCATCAGTTTTACCGTATATGTGTGGAATCCCCCAATTGTCTCGGATAATATTAACATTTTTTGCAGTCTCCTGCCATCTCACGATATCTGACTTTGATTGTCCGTGAATTAATGCCGGGACTAATAAAAATAAAATGAAGTATTTCATGTAATTATTTTTTAAAGCTGCTTACTTTTTATTTCTTCTTGCTTACCTCTAATGTGAATACTTAACAAAAAATGAATACTATAGAGCAGTAAAAGGGATATATTTAATGAGGCATATTAGCGATGAACACTCGTATAAAATTTCCACCAAGAATTTTGAAGACATCTTTTTTAGTATACCCTCTTTTTAAAAGCTCCTTTGTAATCAAAGGCATATCTGTAACATCATTAAGTTCTCTAGGTAATGAATTTATTCCATCAAAATCAGATCCAATACCAACATGGTCGACGCCAATAAGTTTAACGATATGATCTAAATGATCAATTAACAAACTCAACGATGGGCGAGTACTATCCATTTCATCTTTGTACTTTTCATGGATAAACAGATTTGCATAAAAATCGCTAGGGTTTGTTTCTAGTATTGAATCTTTTTCTACTTGATGCTTTGCAATAAAGTTGTTGTTTTTTTCGCGAAATGATGGGTCAACAAATCCTGAATAAAAATTGAGTTGTATTACGCCGTTATTTTTTCCTACTGCTTTTATCTGATCGTCAGTCATATTTCTAGGAACTGGGCAGAGTGAATAAGTACAGCTATGTGACGCAATCACTGGCTTTGTAGTAATACGCAGTGCGTCATAAAATGTTTTTTCACCTACATGTGAAATGTCAACAATCATACCAATCTTGTTCATATGGGCAACAATTTGTTCACCAAATGAATTTAGACCATATGGGTGTCCAATGTTATTCCCTGCTCTTTCATCTGCTGCTGAACTTGCCCATGTTGTGCTATTGTTCCAAGTAAGGGTCATGTAGCGGGCACCTCTTTTATATAGGCTATCTAGGTAGTCAATACGATCTTCTATCATGTGTCCACCCTCCACACCCATCATTGCTCCAAGCTTTTTTGATTTTACTGCTTGTTCAATATCATTTGGTGATTTCACAATCATCATATTACTTGGATTTCGGTTAACTACGGCATATAGAGAATCTATTTCTCTGTTTGCAAATTTGAATGCTGTGCCTTCCCCATATTCGCCATCACAAAAAATTGAAAAAACTTGTATATCTACTCCACCTTTTATCATTCGATTTAGATCAGAATGTGTAACGCCTTTGAGATCTTGGTCGAAACTTTTATTTTTTTCTATCCCTGTGCTGATGAAATCATTATGGGTATCAATAAAAATTGCTTCTTTATGGACTGATTTATACAACTGTCCTTGAACGAATTGAATATTCAGTAATGCGGATAAGAAAAAAGGTAGAAATAAAATTTTCATAATTAATCCTTAATTGCTTGATATGCTAAGACACGAAATCTGTCGCTGATATCCCCATTTTGTGTTGGGTATACATTACGAAAGAAAAGTCCAACGAGTTTTTCTTTTGGATCTACCCAATAGGATGTTGCAAACATTCCTCCCCACTCAAAGGTTCCTTCTTGTGATTGGATTCGTGCACTTCCTCTTTCTGTTGTAATGCCGAAGCCTAGTCCAAATTTATTATCTCCATTATCAATATCTCCGATTTGATTCATTGTCATCATCCTCACTGCATTTCTGCTTAATAGGCGAACACCGTTGTATTCCCCTTGATTCAACATCATTTGTAAGAAAATAGCGTAGTCCATAATAGTAGAAGAAAGTCCACCTCCACCGCTATGCATTTGAAGGTCTAAGTTTGGATAATCTCTATAGAATGTTCCGTTGATGCGGATAACTTCATCCATTAATTTAAGTCTCCCATCTTCTTGAGAATAAAGGCTAACTAAACGACTCTTTTTTGCTGTAGGTAAATAAAAGTAAGTATCCTTCATGCCTAGTGGAGTGAAAATTCTTTTTTGAAAAAAATCTGCTAAACTCATTCCAGAGACTACTTCAACGAGGTATCCTAACACATCGGTATTAAGCCCGTAGGTAAATTTTTCTCCTGGATTATGAAAGAGAGGCAATGGGCCAAGCCTTTTTATGTTTTCTGCAACAGTTATATTTTTTATGCCAATGCCGGCAATAACTCCATTTTTTGCATAGATGGCATTTGCAGTTTCTGAACCAATTTGTGCATAGGCAATACCTGAAGTATGTGTTAGCAAGTCGCGAATGGTTATTTCACGTGCTGCAGGTATAGTGGTATAGCTTGAGTCTGTTGCGTTGAACTTATCTAAGAGTGTTGGGTTTTTAAATTCAGGGATAAATTTTGAAATGGGTTCATCGAGCAAAAATTTTCCATCTTCATAAAGCATCATGACTGCAGTGCTTGTTATGGCTTTTGTTTGAGATGCAATTCGAAAAATATGATCTGGTTGCATTGGAGTTCTTTGATCAATATTATTGTAACCAAATGCTTTGTAATAGGCAACCTTACCGTCTTTGATTAATAACCCTACACCACCATTCATCCATCCTTTATCAACCCAGCTTTGAATTACATCATCTGCTATTTTTAATCTTTCAGCAGATAATGATGATTGATCAAAAGGAAGACTTCCCGATTTGGTAGTTGTGCGAGCAGTTTGACCAGTTAGTTTAGCGAGTTTAGTATTTAGTGATTGTGCATTAACAATTACTAAATTGAAGGCAAGCAATTGGAGGAAAATGAATTTTTTCATATTTGAATTATCTTGGTTGAAGTTAAATAAAAAAGGCAATAGGCAGGTAGCAGATATATAAAACCTTTATGGTTGAATATGGCCTCGTAGAAAATTTGACAACCCCCTATTCCTTCACTTTTGCTTTCGGCAATATTCCTTGTTTGAAATATTTCGATGCATTTAAAATGTATTGGTGAAACTCGTACTCTTCACTGAAAGCAATAAATTCATATGGGGGTCTATATACTACCATAAATTTTTCTAGGTCTCTGCCTTGCATCCCGGTTATTTGCTGAACCAACTGTTTGGTAAAGTGATGATTGATAAATTTTTCTTGCTCCTCTTCAATCAATCTATTTTGCAAGCTTCGCATGCTTTTGTTTTTTCTGAATTGGAAGGAACTAATTAAACTTCCTAAATCCAAACCGGGGGTTCCACCCATTGTTCCAGTCTCTGAGATGCGAAGCCCTCTTTCAAAATTGAATACTTTTGAATAGCGATCTCTATTCTCAAGTGAATCTTGTTTATAGGATTTCCCCATTACTACTACTTCCTTTAGCGTTTGATACCTATCCTGCACCCTTACTTGAAGTGCTATATCAAAACCAGAGGGGTACCGAATATCGTTTACTGGGAAGTTAATCGTTGATTTACCTCGGTATGAGAAAAATATAGAATCTGATTTATCAACCGTCATGCTATAACGACCAATAGAGTCTGTGAAGGTTATCGCTCCTTTTTTTGAACTCACCTTCACCGATGGTATGGCTACCATACGGGTGGTATCAAAAACCCTACCTGAAATCCATACTTGTGACTTCAGCGAAATGCTAGCCAATACAAGGAGGGTTAGTAGGAGAATTTTGTTCAATGGAAATTCAGCGCTAGATGTTATAGATGGAAATTTGAGTCTTAAAATAGTGCAAGTATGTCCAAAAGAAATGTTAA
The DNA here is from genome assembly GCA_945872805.1 of Chitinophaga pinensis. GTDB lineage: Bacteria > Bacteroidota > Bacteroidia > Chitinophagales > Chitinophagaceae > Pollutibacter. Next base: position 17,795 of record CAMCBE010000004.1, read on the forward strand.
TCTGCCTAATAAATCATAATATAATTACGGACCGGATTAATTATTCAGCCCCGAGCCATTCTTCAATTACTTTAGGGTAGTGTTCATGTTCAAGGATATGGATTTTTTCGGCTAAGGTATCTGGCGTATCAACAGAGGTAATTTCAGTTTTTACCTGGAAAATGGTTTTTCCGTGATCATAGTGTTCATCAACAAGATGTATGGTGATTCCACTTTCTTTATCTCCTGCGGCTATGACGGATTGGTGTACTTTTTCTCCATACATACCCTTACCTCCAAAATTGGGTAATAATGCTGGGTGGATGTTAAGGATTTTATTTGGATAGGCTTTAATTAGGGTTTGGGGTATTTTCCACAAAAATCCAGCTAAAATAATATGTGTAATTCCTTCATTTTCAAGGTGTTTCACATATTGGTTTGATTCAATGAATGCGTTTTTTTCAATGAGCAATGTCTCAATGTTCCATGCTTTTGCAATATCAAGTACTCCAGCTCCTGCTTTATTGCAAACAATCAGTTTAACTTGTATAAGTGGTTCTTTATCAAAATATTGTATTATTTTTTCGGCATTACTTCCTTTTCCTGATGCAAAAATGGCTAACCTAAAAGGTGTTACGACTTCTTTACTTTTATTGATGAACCCCATTCTTTTTAGGATCTTTTTCTCGTAATTCCAGAAAAAACGGAATTGCCCAAAAATGAATGAAACAATGAGTATAATTACTTGATAACCAAATACTAATACAGATAATCGCACCAAAACTTTCCACAATAACGGGGTAGCATCATCAAATCCAAGCCATGAGGTTATGCTTCTTGAGATAAATGCTGTTAAGGTTCCTGTCACAGCAAAAGTGCAAAGAATCAGCACGAATTGTGCCCCATTTACTTTCCACTTCTTTTGCAAAGAGTTTAACATGGTGCAAAGAGAAGAAAAAAACGAATGCATAGTTAATTTCTTTCATTTAATTATTTTAATCGCTGTGTCTATTGATTTTAATGATGTTTTACGCATTCAACAAAATACAATCCCCTGAAACTCAATGCTGGCCTATATTAAATTTTTTTTCAGGATGTTGATATTATGTTGAAATCCTGTCTTAAATTTGCACCGAATTTCGGGAGTGTCTTCCATTTCAACATAATTCAATGCGGGTATGAATCAGACTAGAAAAATAGCTCAGCAACTTTATTCAGCATTCATTTTTACGGCTTTATTAACTGTCTCACAATTGGTTCAGAGCCAAGATGGTAAGGCACTTTTTAACCAAAAGTGTGCTTCATGTCATGCGATAGATAAACAGTTGGTAGGTCCAGCTCTTAAGGGAGTTGAAGATCGTTGGGATGATAAAAAAATGCTCTATGAGTGGGTCAGGAATAGTGCATCTGTCATCAAGAAAGGCTACCCTAGAGCAGTGGCTGTATATGCAGAATTCAATAAGGTCCAGATGACTGCATTCCCAGAGTTAAAGGATCAGGATATTGATGCTATTCTTGGTTACATCAATACTGGTGGAGCAAAGGCAGCCGTAGCGGGGACTTCAACTGCTTCACAAGATGCCGCTGATACAGAATCGGATTCAGATTCAAATTTCCTATATGGTATTTTGACATTGATTCTTGCCGTTATCGCGTTGATTTTACTTCAAGTAAATAGCAACCTGCGTAAGATTGCTGATGAAACAGAAGGATTTAAAACTGCTGAACCAATTCCATTCTACAGAAATAAGGCGTACATCGCTATACTTGTTATTATCTTATTTCTAGTTGGTGGATTTTATACTTTCCAGGGTGCACAAGCTTTAGGTAGGTCTAAGAATTATCAACCTGAACAACCAATTTTCTATTCTCATACAGTACACGCAGGTATAAATCAAGTTAACTGCCTGTATTGTCATGGTGGTGCTCAAGAAAGTAAGCATGCGAATATTCCTTCAGTTAATATATGTATGAACTGTCATATGGGTATTAATGAATATGCTAAAGGTCCAAAGCTTTATCGTGCTGATGGATCATCAGTAGATGGAACGGCAGAGATTCAAAAAATATATGAATATGCTGGATGGGATCCAGCAGCAAAAAAATATACAAGTAAAGGCAAGGCTATTGAATGGATTAGAATTCACAATTTACCTGACCACGTTTATTTTAATCACTCTCAACACGTAAATGCAGGTAAACAACAATGTCAAACTTGTCATGGTGAAATTCAGAAGATGGATGAAGTTTTCCAATTTTCTGACCTTAGCATGGGCTGGTGTATAAACTGCCATAGGGAAACTAAAGTGCAGTTTACAGAAAATAAGTTTTACAGTATTTATGAAAAGTTTCACGAAGATCTGAAAAACAAAAAAATGGATAGTGTAACAGTTGAAAAGATTGGTGGAATCGAGTGTCAGAAATGCCACTATTAAAAATTAATTAGAGCGCTCTAGATAAAAGAAGTTTATACTATTTACAACTTTACAACGGATATGAAGCAAAAAAAATATTGGCAGAGTTTCGGTGAATTGCAGCACAGCGAAAGCTACCAAGACGGAGTACAGGATGAATTTGGCGAAGATCTGCCAACATCAGAACCTCAAGACAGTATGCTTGAAGCAAAGGCACCGCGTAGGGATTTCTTAAAATTCCTAGGTTTCAGTACAGCTGCCGCTGCTGCTGCCGCTAGTTGTGAGATGCCCGTTAAAAAAAGCATTCCATATTTAAATAAGCCAGATACGATTATACCTGGGGTTGCAAACTATTATGCAACTACGTATATTCAGGATGGTGATGCAATACCTGTTGTAGCAAAAGTTCGGGACGGTCGTCCAATAAAGATAGAAGGGAACGATTTATCTTCTGTTACAAATGGTGGTACATCAGCAAGAGTACAGGCTTCAGTTCTTGGTCTATATGATACTGCTCGTTTACGTTTCCCTCTTGCTAATGGTAAAGAGGTCAGTACGTTTGAGGCATTTGATAAGATGGTTGCTGAATCACTTGCTAGTTTAGGAGGTAAACCTATCG
>CAMCBE010000005.1 GCA_945872805.1 Chitinophaga pinensis
TATCGCCAACAATTACTACTGCTGCGCCCAGCAAATGACAAGAGGCTGCGCTAGCCAAACCAACGGGTCCAGCTCCTGCTATATAAACCACCGAACCCGGCCCCACGCCTGCGGTAACCGCTCCGTGGTAACCAGTTGGAAAAATATCAGACAATAAAGTCAAATCCCTTATTTTATCCATTGCCTGGTCCTTATCCGGAAACTTCAAAAGGTTGAAATCTGCATAAGGAACCATTACATAATCAGCCTGTCCGCCAACCCATCCCCCCATATCCACATATCCGTAGGCAGCTCCAGGCCTTGCAGGATTTACGTTCAGACAAATCCCGGTTCTACCTTCCTTACAATTGCGACATCGCCCACAGGCAATGTTAAAGGGTACAGAAACAATGTCCCCTACCTTAATATATTCTACATCTCTGCCGGCCTCTATTACCTGGCCGGTAATTTCATGGCCAAGTACCAGGCCTTCGGGTGCCGTGGTTCTGCCACGTACCATGTGTTGGTCACTTCCACAAATGTTGGTAGAAATTACTTTTAAAATTACACCATGATTGCACTTTCTTGTTCCAAGTTCCAATTTTGGAAAGTCAATATTTTGCACTTGTACTACCCCAGGTTTAATGTAGGCAACGCCTCTATTGTTTTGCATAAATATTTTTTTATGATATAAGTAATGAATATACCTAAATATAATATTTTTATTTCAAACTATTTTTACAACAGTATTGAATTTTCTGAAAATATTACTATTTTAATTATCAAATATGTATATTTTATTAAAAATTGGTAAAGGAAGGAGGATAGATGTTGAAGGATAGTTTTGGTAGGGTTCATGATTACCTCAGGATCTCTTTGACGGATGTTTGTAATTTCAGGTGTGCCTACTGTATGCCTGATGAGGCTATAAGTTTTATGCCGGCAGCTCAACTTATGCAGGCGAATGAAATTGACAAAATAGCCGAAACATTTGTAAAGATGGGCGTCAAAAAAATACGACTAACAGGGGGCGAACCGCTTGTAAGGAAAGATGTCGCAGAGATCATACATTTGCTTTCAAAGTATCCTGTTGAATTGACGCTTACGACCAATGGATCCAGAGTGGATGATTTTATAGAAGTTTTTGAAAAAGCAGGCATCAAATCTGTTAATGTTAGTCTGGATACCTTGGATAAAGAAAAGTTCAGCCTGATTACACGTCGTAATGTGTTCGACAAAGTCATTGGTAATATAAACTTACTAATCACCCTAGGTTTTCATGTAAAAGTGAATGCAGTAGTAATGCGTGGTATTAATGACAATGAAATATTGGATTTTATTGCGTGGACTAAAGAACTACCGATTCATGTTCGTTTTATAGAATTCATGCCGTTTGCCGGGAATCAATGGGATAACGAAAAAGTATTTTCTTATCAGGAAATTTTGGATGTCGTGGCGGCTCAATACAGTTATGTTAGACTAAAGGATGATAAAAACGGCACAGCAAAGAAATTCAAATTGCTTAACCATGCTGGCTCATTTGCGGTGATTAGTACAATGAGTGCGCCCTTCTGCGAAAACTGCAACAGGATGCGCTTAACAGCTGATGGAAAAATGAAGAATTGTCTTTTTTCAAAAGGAGAAACAGATATTTTAAGTGCCTATAGAAACAATGAAGATATTACACCGCTGGTTGAAAAATGCGTGATTGAAAAGAAGGAGGCATTGGGTGGTCAGTTTACCACCGACAGAATAGATGCAACCACTATAGAGAACCGCAGCATGATTAGCATTGGCGGATAGTTTTTAAGGATAATTTATGATAAACATTCAAGAAGCCCATCAATTAATACGCTCGAATTGCAATGCCCACCGCATAGTTGAAATGGATTTGCTCGAAGCCAATTTGCAGATATTGGCCGAGTCAGTGATTGCGGCCATGGATACACCGCCCTTCGACCAGTCTGCCATGGATGGCTATGCTTTTGCATTTGATAAAACAGGCGATTCTAATGCACTCAAATTAACAGGCGAAATTCAAGCAGGGACGTATTCAACTGCTTTGCTTTCGAATGGGGAAACTGTGCGTATTTATACTGGTGCACCTTTGCCCGCAGGTGCCGATACAGTAGTGGTGCAGGAAAATGTTGAACTTGCTTGTGAATATGTAAAGTTAGTTGATGCCCTTTTAGTAAAAGGTGGCAATGTGCGCAAACAAGGGTCGCAGGGTAAGAAAGGCGATGTTATTTTAGATAAAGGACAGATATTGACACCTGCAGGTATTTCATTGCTAGCTGGTAACGGCTTAACGCAGGTTAAAATTTATGGAAATCCAGTGGTGCACATCATCAATACTGGCAAGGAACTAGTGAAACCTGGAGAAACAATAAGACTCGGAGAAATATACGAATCCAATTCGTTCGGACTGGCTGCTGCTTTAGATCAATTGGGAATTAAACCTGGCCAAATAAGTGTGGTAGATGATGAAGAAGACATTATATTGGATTGCATACATAAAAATTTAAAGGCCGATATTTTAATACTCACTGGTGGCGTATCAGTTGGCGATTATGATTTGGTTGCACTCGCGTTAGAAAGGGCTGGCGTAAAAAAGATATTTCACAAGGTCAAACAAAAGCCAGGTAAACCTTTTTATTTCGGGGTGTTCAATCAAACATTGGTGTTTGGACTGCCGGGTAATCCTGCGGCGATGCTCACTTGCTTTTATACATACATTGTGCCGGCCATCGAAGCTTTTACAAAAAAAACATATTTCAGAAAAATACAATTGCCTTTAGCCTCAGATTATAAAAAGAAAGCAGGCCTTACCCATTTTTTGAAAGGGAAAATTGTGGGTCATGCAGTGATGATACTCGACGGTCAGGAATCATACCTAATGAATTCCTTTGCACTGGCCGATTGCATTCTTGAACTCGAAGAACAAAAAGAAATTTTCTTAAAAGGCGAGTTAATGACTTTGAGACTGATTATTTAAGAAGGGAATAATGGAATTACTTTTTTATATATTGTTAGTGGTAATTGCTTTTCTTTATGCTTCGGTCGGGCATGGCGGTGCAAGTGGTTATCTTGCGTTGATGGCTTTTTTTTCATTTACACCAGAGATCATGCGACCTGTTGGATTGCTGTTGAATATTTTTGTTTCCCTTGTGGCATTTCTAAAATTTTACAGAGGAGGCTATTTTAGGTGGAACCTTTTCTGGCCATTTGCGGTGTCTTCTATTCCTGCAGCCTATTTGGGCGGTTTTATATTGATTGATCCTGGTATTTATAAAAAAATACTGGGGGTATTGTTAATATTCTCAATAATCCGATTGATAGGCTTTGATTATAAAAACAATACCTCACAGAAATCCTTGAATTTGACAGGCGCCCTTTTAGCAGGTGCGCTAATTGGACTATTTTCAGGGATGATTGGGATTGGTGGAGGGATTATCCTTAGCCCCATAATTTTATTATTAAACTGGGCCAATATGAAACAAACGGCAGCAGTTTCTGCCTTGTTCATTTTTGTAAATTCCTTAGCGGGACTTGGTGGTTTGTTAGCGCACGGTTTTGTTTATGAAAGCAGGATGACTACTATGCTGATAGTAGCCTTTATAGGAGGCTTGTCCGGCGCGTATTTTGGTGTTAAAAAGTTCGATACACTTGTTTTAAAAAGCGTATTAGCTTTGGTCTTGGTAATAGCTTCCATAAAATTATTGACGACCTAAATGGAGAAACAAAGTATACAACATTACAATGGCTATATATTAGCAGGTGGTAAAAGTTCGCGTATGGGAGAGGACAAAGGCCTGATGCTGTTCAATGGAAAATCAGTGGTGCAGTATGTTGTCGATGCCCTCGTTCCTGTGGTAAATGAAGTAGTAATTGTTTCCAATAATCCGGCCTACGAAATCTTCGGCTTAAAAGTAATTGCAGATGAAATAAAGGATGTTGGACCTGCAGGTGGAATTTGCGCCGCGTTGCAACACAGTTTTGTTGAAAATAATGTAATGATCGGATGCGATATGCCGTTTGTGAGTAGTGCAGCGATTGAGGAATTAATTAAAAATTCAGAAGGGTCGCAAATTACTTTGCCTATTCACGACGGATTATTGGAGCCCCTTTTCGGGGTTTATAGAACAGAGTGTAAACACGAGTGGCGGCGTTTGGTGTTGGGGGGTAATGTAAAATTGCACGAACTGGTGAAGCATTTCAAATTACAAGAATTCAATGTAAATAATAGGTCAATTTTTACAGAAAAATTATTCATGAATATCAACACAAGGCAGGAGTTTGAATGGGCATTAAATCAATCATAAAATGGCAATAAAATTACTGACCTTCGGGCAGATAACAGAGATAATAGGGCAGTCGGAAAGTACTGTAAACGCAATGGATTCAGATGCATTGAAAGCACAATTGATTATGCAGTTTCCAGGCTTGAAGGATCTGCAGTTTGCCATTGCGGTCAATAAATATGTAATCAATGAAAATACGGGTTTGAAAGACGGGGATACCGTGGCTTTGTTGCCACCTTTTTCCGGAGGTTAGTTTAGATAATTCAATCCGGACTTCTCGCTAGGAATAAAAATAGAATATGAGTATTGTTTGGCCTCTGTAAATAAATCGCCATACAAATAAAAGTATAAGATGAGTAAAGAAGGAAAATATAATCGTTACCAACGGCAAGTCATACTGAATGAATTCGGCACTGTCAGTCAGGATAAACTATTCTCTGTCAAAGTACTGGTGATTGGTGCGGGTGGTCTAGGTTGTCCTGCGCTGCAATACTTGGCTGCAGCCGGTGTAGGTCAGATTGGAATTGTAGATTTCGATATAATATCACTTACGAATTTACAAAGACAAGTTTTGTACGCGACAGAAGAAGTAGGGAGAGGTAAGGCGGAAACAGCTGCGAAAAAAATACGGGCATTGAATCCTGAAATTAAAGTTGAGGTGTTCAATACAAGAATCCAAAACAGCAATGCATTGGAACTAATTTCCCCTTATGATATTGTATTAGACGGTTCAGATAATTTTGCAACACGGTATTTGTTGAACGACGCTTGTGTTTTGCTGAATAAACCTCTGATTTATGGCGCAGTATTTCAATTTGAAGGGCAGGTAGGCGTGTTTAATCTTGAAGATAAGTTAACACAGATAAAAGCGAATTACAGGGATTTATTTCCTTTGCCGCCGCTCGAGAAATTGTCCTGCAATGAAATTGGTGTCATTGGGGTATTGCCTGGCATTATTGGCGTTATGCAGGCAGCAGAAACCATAAAGATTGTGACAGGTGTTGGTATGCCATCAACCAATAAAATTATTTCTTACAATGTATTAAATAATAGGTTCTATGAAGTCGAAATTGTGCCAAATGAAAACATGGGTTCTGTTATGCCAAAGAGCAAAGCGGAATTCCTGAAATTTGATTATGAATGTTTTTGCAGTGCACCACCCATCAATGAACAAATTACACCAGAAGATTTTTATGAACTACTAAAGAATGAAAAAATAACAGTGATTGATGTAAGGGAGATGGATGAATTGCCTTTGATATCCTGGGTTGAAAATATCAATCTGCCTATGAGTGAATTTGAAAGTGGAATTAAAAGTATTTCACGTACTAGTAAAATTGTTTTAATTTGCCAATCGGGTAAGCGCAGCTTGGCAGCATTACAGATTTTAAAGTCAAAGAACCCAGGTCGTGAAGTTTTCAGTTTAATTGGCGGACTTGATGCGTGGGAAAAGAAAAGGGAAAATTCAGTTTAATGATAGAAGAAAAGAAAGTAAAAAAGGTATTTGTGAATGGCCCGATATCTCCGGTTTTTGTTGGGGAATCGATTGCAAAACATAGCACGAAGCAAGACATAGGGGCGCATAGCATTTTCCTTGGACAAGTGCGCAATGATATTATAGATGGCAATGCAGTTTTAGCCATTGATTATTCAGCATATAATGAAATGGCGGAAGAAAAGTTCCATGAGATACGCGAGGATGCATTTCAAAAATATTCTTTAACCTGCATGCATATTTACCACAGTTTGGGACGGGTAGAGGCAGGGGAAATAGGACTATTTGTTTTTACCTCATCCATACACAGGGAAGACGCAATGGAAGCATGTGCCTATATTGTTGAAAGAATTAAGGAACAAGCGCCTGTATGGGGACGAGAAGTTTTTGATGATGGAAGGCATGTTTGGAAACAGAACAATTTTAAAGAGACTCAATAGTGGAGATGTTAAGCAATATTTCAAAATACGACGGCAAATTTTATAATGCGGGCAAGTTCACAAATGTCCAAGATATATTGGCCATTGAAGTGGCTTTGAGCATTTCTTTGAATAGTACGCCTTTTACTATAACCATGCAGACACCTGGTAATGAAAAGGAACTTGTACGGGGATTATTATTTTCCGAAAACGTTATAAGAAGTCCAATCGAAGATTCGCTCATGGAAATTACAGGAATGGATGATAAAGGTTTCATCAATTCAATCAATGTTAAGTTAGCGCCGCATTTAATATTAAGGGATTTTGCAGGGACGCGCAATGTTATCTCTGCGTCTTCATGTGGTATATGCGGTAAAACATCGCTTGAAGAACTGGAAAGCGCGAAAGTATTAAATACAGATATATTGGATCCAATGCTGGTTGGGCAAATGTTTGATAAGGTGGGTGCTATTCAAAAGAGTTTCCAACAGTCAGGTGGCACACATGCTGCTGGAGCATTTACAATTGATGGCGAATTAATTTCCATGCAGGAAGATATCGGTAGGCATAATGCAGTTGATAAGGTAATTGGCGATCTAATTAATAGCAATAGTTTGGATAAGGCAAAATGTCTGACTGTGAGCGGTCGTATTTCGTATGAAATAGTAAGTAAGGCAAAGTCTGCGGGAATACCGTTTTTAGCAGCCGTGTCAGCGCCCTCATCGTTAGCGGTAGATTATGCAGAAACATCAGGGATATCATTGATGGCCTTCTGCAGAAATAATAAATTAACAGTGTATTCAAACTTCCAACAAGTATTTGAAGCAAAACAAGATATAAAAGAAAATAATAAGGAAATTAGCAATGTCAGAAAATAAACCGAATCCCGAGAATCCCGAAGTTTTATTGGACTTGAAACTAATCAAGGTTTCGGATAAGGCTGCAGGTTTAACTGCAGTTGTTGTTGGCGTAAGCCATATGCTGAAGGAAATGGATGTCTTAAGGGGGTTAAAGGTATCTTTGGCTTTAAACCAAAAGAAGGGGTTCGATTGCCCTGGCTGTGCATGGCCCGATCCTGACGATGAGCGTTCGGGTTTTGCCGAGTATTGCGAGAATGGACTAAAAGCCATCGCAGAGGAAGCCACTACAAAAAAACTGACCACTGAATTCTTTGTCCAAAACTCTGTTGGCGCGTTAGCTGATTTGAATGATTATGAAATAGGAAAAAAAGGAAGGATTGCCCAACCCATGTATTTGCCGCAAGACGCAATGCATTATCAACCGATTTCATGGGATGATGCTTTTAGTAAGATTGCAGGGCATTTAAACCAACTGGCTTCTCCAAATGAAGCTGTTTTTTACACTTCAGGCAGGACAAGTAACGAAGCTGCCTTTTTATACCAATTGTTCGTTCGCGAATACGGTACGAATAACTTACCCGACTGTTCCAATATGTGCCATGAATCAAGTGGAGTTGCGTTAACTGAATCGTTAGGCATAGGAAAAGGTTCTGTTAAACTGGAAGACTTTTATGAAGCCGAAGTGATTATAATACTTGGCCAAAATCCGGGCACCAATCATCCACGTATGTTGTCTGCATTGCAAAAAGCAAAGGATAATGGCGCTACCATCATTTCAGTCAATCCATTAATGGAAGCAGGACTAGTCGGCTTCAATAATCCACAAAAAGTGCGCGGGTTATTGGGCCTTAAATCCAAATTGACAGACATTTATTTACAGGTAAAGATCAATGGGGATATGGCGTTGTTGAAAGCGATAGAATTGCTGTTGCTGGAAGAGGATGAAAAGAATCCGGGCTCTGTTTTCGACCATGATTTTATTGCCAAACATACTGAAAATTATGTGCCTTTCGTTGAGCATTTAAAGCAAAATAAACTGGAAGTATTTTCAGAAGCCTGCGGTATTCCAATTGCAAAAATGAAAGAAACTGCAGAGGTGCTCAAACATAAAAAGAAAATTATTGCATGTTGGGCAATGGGCTTGACCCAACACAAAAATGCAGTTGATTCCATAAAGGAAATAGTTAATTTGCTGTTGTTGAAAGGCAGCATTGGTAAACCAGGTGCTGGTACTTGCCCGGTGCGCGGACATAGTAATGTACAAGGTGATCGCACCATGGGTATTTACGAAAAACCTTCAAAATTGTTTTTGGATAATATTGAGAAGGTATTTCATTTTACCCCTCCACAAGCCCACGGTTATGATACAGTCGAAGCCATTCATGCCATGCATAAGGGCGATGCAAAGGTCTTCATTGCCATGGGTGGTAATTTTCTTTCTGCCACTCCCGATACCAATTATACGGCCGAAGCGTTGAGGAATTGTGACCTAACAGTACATGTTTCAACAAAGTTAAATCGAAGCCATCTTGTGCATGGAAAAGAAGCATTGATATTGCCATGTTTAGGTCGAAGCGACAAAGATGAAATGAACGGTGAACTCCAATTTGTAACCTGCGAAAATTCAATGGGTGTTGTGCAGATGTCTAAAGGAATGTTGAAGCCGGTGTCTAATCATTTAATCAGCGAATCTGCTATTGTTTGCGGAATAGCAAAGGCAACTTTAGGTAGCAATGCCAAGGCTAACTGGAGCCAGTATGAAAAGCACAACGATTTCATCAGGAATGATATTGAAAAAGTAATTATGGGTTTTGATAATTACAATGAAAAGGTCAGAAAGCCGGGTGGTTTCTACTTACCGAACTCCAACCGCGAAGGGTGGTTCAGTACAATGAACGCCAAGGCAAAATTTAATATTTCAATAATAACCAGCCAGGTATTGGCCAGTGATGAATTAATGATGATGACCATCAGGAGTCACGACCAATTCAATACAACAATTTATGGTAACGATGACCGCTATAGGGGGATTGAAAATGAGAGGCGTGTTATTTTAATGAACGATAAGGATATTGAGAAATTGGGTATGAAAGCCTCCGATACCATTGATATCTTCAATTATTCGGATGGCATTGAACGTGTTGCAAGGAGATTTATTATTGTAAGCTATAATATCCCTGAGCAATGCGCCGCCACTTATTTCCCCGAAACAAATGTGTTGGTGCCTATCAACAGCACTGCGGAGAAGAGCAATACACCAACATCGAAAATGGTGATCATAAAGTTGAAGAAACACGGGGGCTAATTTTGATGACTTGATAATTTATTAATTTGATGAGGGTTGATTAAGCTAAGCATGGTAAACATAACAAACAAAATAAAAACAAACCGTACTGCAATTGCACAAGCTATTGTAAGAGTAAGCAAACAGGAAACGATAGATGCGGTTCAGAATAAAAATGTACCTAAAGGTGATGTGATGGAAGCAGGCCGTGTCGCAGGTTTGTTTGGCATAAAAAGGACCAGTGACATGATACCCGATTGCCACCCAATGCCTATTGAATATTCAGCAATAAGTTATCGGATAGAAGGTTTGGATATTATTATAGAAACAGAAGTAAAAACCATTTATAAAACCGGGGTTGAAGTGGAGGCCATGCATGGTGCATCTGTGGTGGCTTTAACAATCTATGATATGCTGAAACCTATTGATAAAGGCATAGAGATTTTGAATATTAAACTGCTAAAGAAAAGTGGAGGCAAGTCGCATTATAATGATATTTTAAAACGCAGCATTCGCAGTGCAGTCATTGTTTGTTCTGATAGCATTTCAGCAGGCAAGAAACAGGACCTAGCAGGGAAAGCCATTATTGCAAAGCTCGAAAAATTTAATGTGACCATTGAAGATTATAGCATTATTCCCGATGAGGTAAAGGATATTCAGGAAAAGGTGCAAACCTTATATGACAGCAAAATAGAATTGATTATCTTGACAGGTGGTACAGGTCTTTCAAAAAGGGACGTAACCCCTGAAGCCATTAGGCCAATGCTCGACCGTGAAATTCCTGGCATTGCTGAAGCTGCCCGCACTTATGGGCAGGAGCATATGCCTTATGCCATGCTATCCCGAAGTTTGGCCGGATTAAAAGGCAACACATTGATTCTTGCATTGCCAGGTTCAGTCCGTGGGGCGCAAGAAAGCATGGATGCATTGTTTCCTTATTTGCTGCATATTTTTAAAGTGGCAGAAGGCGCGGGGCATGAGTGATATCTTGCCTCTCTCCGCATTTAACATCAAAACCCACGAATTTTCGTGGTTTTTTTGTTTTTCCCACCGACTGAAGCTTGCTTTATTGAGGTCGGGGAAAACAAAAAATACTGCGGCGAAGCCACATCGGTTATAATTGAAGATTGCAGATTCCCACCCGATGTCCGAGCAAAGCGAGGACAATCCCTCAGTCTCCGCCAAAAAAACAATGCCCCATCAAGGGGCATTGTTCGTAGATGGAATCAATTTAATTCTTCTCGCTATATTCTTTACCAGAATCTGATATACAAAGCAGCTAAGAGCATCAAGGCGGCCACAATCATAATGATAGAGCGTGGTTCTAATTTAAACATGCCCTTATCAAATATAAAAGCCTTCTCATTTATTTTCGGTCCTGCTAAACTAACTGCTATCATAATCAATACAGTGAAGAAAAAGGCCCATCCGATATTAATCAAGAATGGAATTTCAGTAATTGTTTTCACGACCCCATGGTCAAGTTTTTGATATTCAAAAGCAGTATAGAGTAGTGTTTCTTTTCCAAACAAGGCCACTGCATAATTATTGAATAGCACAGAAAGGAGAAGTCCAGCGATGATACCTACTAATGCAGCTGTTCCTGTAGTACGTTTCCAAAACATACCGAGGATAAAGGTTGCAAATACACCCGGACTAATAAATCCAGTATATTTTTGAATGAACGTAAATCCTCCTTCACCTCCAATACCGAGTGAATCACTCCATGTAAAAATAACAGCTATTAACATGGATGCTGCAATGGCAAGTCGACCAGTCCATACCAATTTTTTTTCATCCGCATCTTTATCAATGTATTTTTTAAAAATATCAAGTGTGAAAATAGTTGATATGCTATTTGCTTTGCCAGCAAGTGATGCAACGATGGCTGCTGTGAGTGCTGCTAAGGAAAGCCCTTTTAATCCACTAGGTAAAAATCCAAGGATAGCCGAATAGGCAGCATCCTTGCTTCCTTGTCCCATCTCTGGAAGGTGTCCGTTTTTATATAAAACAAATGCTGCTATACCCGGGAGCATAACAATAACAGGCATCAATAATTTTAAAAATGCCGCAAATAAAATACCTGTTCTTGCCGTTTTTAGATCGGCCCCTAGCGCACGTTGTGTGATGTATTGATTACAACCCCAGTAGTTAAGGTGTAGTACCCATTGTCCACCGAGATACATTAATATACCAGGAAGGATTATATATTTCTGTATATCTAAGTTTTCCGGTTGATCTATTGTTGCAGTGGTAAGTGTTGGCTTAGGTTGAATGAGGTGGAAATGTTCTGGGGCCTGCTTCATTAAATCCATAAAACCGGCAATGGCTGAACCACCGCTACCAAATTTATCGCTTACAATGGTCAATGCAAGATAGGTAGTTGCTAGTCCGCCGATGATTAATACCGCTACTTGAATAACATCCGTGTATCCTATTACTTTCATTCCTCCTAGGGTGATAATCAATGCAAAAAGCATAAGTACTATCATGATCAAGTGAAGGTATTCTCCACCCAATAATCCATTGATGGCAACTGAGCCGAGGTATAGAATAGAAGTTAGGTTCACGAATATGTATAGGAAAAGCCAGAAGACTGTCATGATGAGTGCAACAGATTCATTGTAGCGAGTCTTTAAAAACTGAGGCATTGTGAAGATTTTATTCTTCAAATAAATTGGCATGAACCATACCGCGATGATAACCAGCGCAACTGCTGCAAACCATTCATATACGCTAACTGCAATACCTACAAAAAAACCATCACCACTCATTCCAATGAATTGTTCAGCAGAGATATTCGATGCAATGAGTGATGCGCCAATGGCCCACCAGGCTAGTGAACCTTCAGCAAGGAAGAAGTCTTTTGTGTCAGCAGTTTTTTTCTTTTTCTTGCTATATATCCAGAATCCGTAACTAGCAACAATAACGATGTAGGCAAAGAATACGAATAAGTCTGAAAAGGAGAGTCCTTTAGTCATATAAGCAGTTTTGGTTTGAAAACGTTGTGGATGACTTCGCGTATCATTCAGCTTGTCTGTGCTGAATTGATATTCATCGGCATTTGCTGAAGTTAAAAATTATACCATGAAATACAGCGCTTTTTGTTTTATTTTTATAACCCACAACGTAAGTTTATTACGTAACTAAATTTTAATTCGATTATGAAAAATATGGTGTTGAAGGTGCATGAAAAGGACAATGTAATTGTTGCTTTGGCGGATTTACAACAAGGGAAAGAAGTTGTATACGGTGGGGAAGTGTATCATTTGTTGGATAAGATTCCTGCTAAACATAAATTTTATACCCAAGACATTCAGATTGGAGGCGAAGTGATTATGTATGGGGTTCTAGTAGGAAAAGTACAGTGCGATGTGAAAAAAGGTTCATTGATGACTACCTCAAACTTAAAGCATGCTGCTGATCCGTATGCATATCGTGGTGCGACATATAGTTGGACGACACCAGATGTTTCAACATATAAAGAAAGGACCTTCAATGGATATGTGCGAAATGATGGACGTGTAGGTACTGCGAATTACTGGTTATTTCTTCCAACTGTTTTTTGTGAAAATAGAAACCTTGATGTAATTCGTGAAGCAATGCATAATGAATTGGGGTATGCCGTAACGGATAAATACAAGCAGTATACTAAAATGTTGAAAGTCGCTTATGAAAAAGGGGAGTCGCTTAGCAACGTGATGCTTGATTTAAGTGCTTCACCCAAAGAAAATAGATTATTTGCTAACGTAGATGGAATCAAATTTTTAAACCATCAAGGTGGTTGTGGTGGAACACGACAAGATTCAGCCACATTAGAACAATTGCTTGCTGCTTATGCCGATCATCCAAATGTGGCTGGTATTACTGTATTGAGTTTGGGTTGTCAACACCTACAAGCAGACGGGTTCTTGGGGACAATTAAAAAAAGAAATCCTCTATTTGAAAAGCCATTGTTCATTTTTGAACAACAAGGCTCAACCAGTGAAGAAGATTTAGTGAAGCAAGCAATAGCTGCAACGTTCGAAGGATTAATTGAAATAAATAAAAATAAGCGAACTCCAGTTTCGCTGGATAACCTTACTGTTGGGGTTAAATGTGGAGGCAGTGATGGGTTCAGTGGCATATCAGCTAATCCTGCTGTGGGTTATTTTGCTGACTTAGTTGTTGGATTAGGCGGTAAGATTTTGTTAGCAGAATTTCCTGAGCTATGTGGTGCTGAGCAGGAACTGATTGATCGTAGCGTTACAAAAGAAACTGCAGAGAAGTTTATTCGGTTGATGGATACGTATAGCGAAGAGGCGGTTAGAGTAGGATCTGGGTTTCATATGAACCCATCACCGGGCAATATTAAAGATGGATTGATTACAGATGCAATAAAGAGTGCGGGGGCATGCAAGAAGGGTGGTACTTCACCTGTAGTGGATGTTTTAGATTACACTGAACCTGTAACTAAACCAGGATTGAGTTTGGTCTGTACACCAGGAAACGATGTTGAAGCTACAACCGGGAAGGCTGCATCAGGGGCCACACTGATTATGTTTACTACAGGTTTAGGAACACCAACAGGCAATCCTGTTTGTCCTACAATCAAGTTGGCAACAAATAGCACACTGGCAAGACGGATGAAAGATATCATTGATATTGATTGTGGTCCGATAGTAGAAGGAGAGAAAACAATTCAGGAGATGGGTGAGGAGATTTTGGAATATTGCATTAAGGCAGCCAGTGGGGAAGTAATTCCTAAATCTGTGCAATTAAATCAGGACGATTTTATTCCTTGGAAGAGAGGGGTTTCCTTGTAGAGAACAATTAGAATAAAAAAAGAGAGGTTTAAATGTAAACCTCTCTTTTTTTATTCTATGCATTTCTATTGATGCAATTCAAATCTTCAAAAGCAGTTTTAAGTCGAGCGATGAATGTTTCTTCGCCTTTCCTTAACCATACCCTTGGGTCGTAATGTTTTTTATTTGGCTTATCAGCGCCTTCTGGATTACCTAATTGTGCTTGAAGATAGCCTTCGTTCTTCTTGTAATTATTCAACACACCTTCCCAGAATGCCCATTGCAAGTCTGTATCAATATTCATTTTAATGGCACCATAACCAATAGCCTCCCTAATTTGATGTTGAGGAGATCCGCTTCCACCATGGAAGACAAAGAATACTGGTTTCTCTTGTGTATTGAATGTTTTTTGAATATAGTCTTGTGAGTTCTTAAGAATTTCTGGACGAAGTTGAACGTTGCCTGGGCTGTAAACACCATGCACATTTCCGAATGCAGCAGCAACTGTAAATAATTCACCCACCTTACCCAATTCTGTATAGGCGTGAGCTACGTGTTGAGGTTGCGTATAGAGTTTGTCATTTTCAACATCTGAGTTGTCTACCCCGTCTTCTTCACCACCGGTTACACCCAATTCTATTTCAATACCCATGCCAAGAGGGGCCATGCGTTTGAAAAATTCAACAGATGTGGCGATATTTTCTTCTAGTGGCTCTTCGCTTAGGTCAAGCATATGAGAACTGAAAAGGGGTTGTCCTTTTTCTTTCTTATATTGTTCGCCAGCATCAATTAATGCACTGATCCAAGGAAGCCATTTTTTTGAAGCATGGTCTGTATGCAATATAACAGGAACTCCATAATACTGTGCAATGTTGTGGATGTGTAGTGCACCTGAAATCGCACCTGATATGTTAGCCTGCATTTTATCGTTTGGCATTCCTTTGCCTGCCATAAACTGTGCTCCACCGTTTGAAAATTGAACGATCACTGGAGAGTTTACCGCTGCTGCAGCTTCAAGAGTAGCATTTATTGTATCTGTTCCAGTAGTATTTACGGCTGGCATGGCGAAATGATTATCCTTCGCGTCTTGGTAAAGTGTTTTTAGCTCATCACCAAAAAGGACACCTGCTCTGTATTTGCTCATATTGTTTGTTTTAAGAGCTGCAAATATCGGAAAAAAATAGACGTCTTTTGTCAGAAGTTAGAGAATAGAAAAGGCTCTTAGAATATTGCATCTAACAGCCTTTTCTAAACCTATTTTCAAGGCTTACTTAAAGATTTCTTGAAGTTTTTGGTTCAATGCTTCTGCGCGGAGATTTTTTCCAATGATTTTACCTTGTGGGTCGATTAGGAAATTTTGAGGGATAGCTTGAATTCCATACATAACTGATACTTGATTATTCCAAAACTTAAGATCAGAAACGTGGGTCCAAGTTAATTTGTCATCATGAATTGCTTTAAGCCATTTTTCTTTTCCATTGGGTTGGTCAAGGGAAACACTCAGAACGTCAAATCCTTTGCTATTGTATTGGTTAAATGCTGCCACTACGTTTGGATTCTCTGCACGGCAAGGGCCACACCAACTAGCCCAAAAGTCGAGGAGTAGGTATTTCCCGCGAAAAGAGGAAAGGGTTACTGGATTACCAAGTGTATCATTTTGTGTGAAATCTATTGCCATTCTTCCAATCCCTGTTTTCTTCGCCGTTTCGATTTTTTCTTTGATTTCTTTTCCGCCAGCTGAATTTCTTATTGATTCAGAAAGGGCAAGAAAAATTGGTTCTGCATCGTCTGTATTGATGTCGTATCCAGCATATTGATTGAAGATGTAAAGCGCAATTACTGAGTTCGTATTTTTTTGTAAGTATTGTTTATTTCTAACCTTCATTTCAGCATCGAGTTTTTCAAACTCAGCCTCTAGTTTCTTCATTCCTTCCTCATCTTTTTTCTCGTACAAAGCGCCATATTCATTGTTAAGGCTTTGCATTTTGTCATTGATGTCCTTGTTTGAAACTTTTAATTTAAAATACTCTGCATGTGTTTTTGAACCTTTTACTATTGCATTACCAAATGAGTCAACATTAGCAACTGCTATGGCTGAATTTTCAATGAAAAGAGTAGTCATGTCTCTTTCAAAGGAAAACCCCCTAACAGAGGTTGTGCTGGTATCCGTTTTGTATTCTGCTCTTAGGTAGGCTATTACAGGATCTACAACGGTTCCTTTAAATACATATTTGCCATTTTTAACTTCTACGCTATCTTCAGTTGAAACGCCATTTGCTCTATACGAAAGGAATACTTGCACAATAGGTTCTTTTATTTTAGACACATCACCACTGATTGTGAATTGTTTTTGTGCACTTGCATTGATAGAGACAATCGCAAGTAGGGCAAAAAGGATTTTTTTCATGTTTTATTTTTGATAAAATTATAAATGGATTGAAAGGTAATATTTTTTTTACCAATTGTTTTCTTGACCTTCTATATTGCGTTCAGGAGCCTCAATTGGATGTTCTTTCCAGTTGGAGTCGTAGGATACGAACCACGACAACCAAAGTGTTCGTGATAATCGCATGAATAGGGGTTGCATGGCCAACATGACAGCAGCATTGATGCCCATCCACCAGAAAAAGCGGTCGTCGTCTAGCGAAAATCCGATGGTAAACCACCATGCAATGAGTGTTGCTAAACTAAATCCAACTGAAAGTGCATAGCTAACGTATCCTGTTCCATAGTAAAAACCTACTTCAATTTCTGTAGGCTGATTGCATACGGGGCATTCTTTGTTCATGACTAATATTTGCCTAAATTGGTAAGCACTTTTAGAGGTATAGATATTTCCTTTTCTACATCGGGGACATTTATTCGATAGCATGCTAACTAAATAAGATTCTTTTAAGCTGCCCATAAATAAAGTAAGTTGAAGGGGTTATTCGATCTATAATTCAATTCAATAATTAAAAGGCTGTCACTAGTTTTTCCATTTGAGTAGACCTCGACCCTTTAATAAGTATTAATGAATTATGTACTTCATTTTTTCTTAGCCATTCAGAGGCTTTGTCTACGTCTTCAAAAAAATGAAATGGATGTTTTGTTTTTTTAAAATCACCGCCAACTAAGATAACATCGGCTAGTCCCTTTCCTATTATTTTATCCACTAGTTTCTGGTGTTCAACTAACGAGTATTCGCCCAATTCCATCATTGCACCTAAACATAGTCTTTTATGCTCAGCATCTTGTGCAACGAAGTTTTCGATGGCAACTTCCATACTACTTGGATTTGCGTTATAAGCGTCTAAGATGATTTTATTATTACCTCTAATTAGCAATTGAGATCTTGCATTGTCTGGTACGAAAGCCTCAATAGCCGATTTTATATTATCTAGTGGAATACGAAATTCATTTGCAATACATATGGCTGCTTCAACATTTGGCGTATTATAAGCGCCAACCAATTGTGTCTTAATTTCGTAAGTCCCCCACTGGCTATTGTTTATGTGTAAGGTTACGCATGGGTCATTAGATAATGTGGTTGTTATAAATTGACCTTGTGAATTGCCATAGAAGATTTTGTTTTTTATGTTTTTAGACATATCAACCAAGTAATCTAGGTCGCTGTTTATAAAAGCAGTCCCATTATTTTTTTCAAGAAAAACAAATAACTCTCCTTTCCCTTTTCGGACGCCTTCTTCACCCCCAAATCCTTCCAGATGTGCTTTGCCGCAATTGTTTATTAGTCCATGCGTTGGTAGTGCTATTTCACAATAGCTTTCTATTTCTTTTTGATGATTTGCGCCCATCTCAATAATAGCCATTTCCGCATCTTTTTTGATCTTCAGAATCGTTAGTGGAATCCCGATATGGTTATTGAGATTTCCAACAGTAGTATATGTTTTATAGGTGCTGGATAATACAGCGTGAGTGAGTTCTTTTGTAGTCGTTTTCCCATTACTACCTGTTATGGCAATGAATGGGATTTGAAATTGAAGTCTATGATGTCTTGCTAATGCTTGTAAAGCAATGAGTGAATCTTCTACATGTATAATTTTATCATTATTAACCCCTGTTTCTTCATCCATAATGACTGCTGCAGCTCCCATCTCTATTGCTTGTTGAGCAAATGAGTTGGCATTGAAGTTTGGTCCTTTCAAACAAAAGAATAATTCTCCCGGAGCGAGTTTTCTGGTGTCTGTTTGAATATGTGGATGATTCAGAAAGATTTGGTAAAGCCGTTCTATCTGCATGATGCAAAGATAATATGAAAAAGACTAAGGGTTAGTATAACACTCAAATTGTATGCTAAGTATAGACATTACGCATATGCCCAAAAAAAAACTCCCAGTTGGGAGTTTTAATCGTTAAACTATTTTTATTTTTTCCTGGTATTCTGTCTTCTATTACTAAAATGATTTCCGTTTTTGAAGCCATTTCCTTCTTGACTACCAAATCTATCCATTGCACACCTAAATCCAATGGTTGAGCTAGATTGATCTTCGTCTAGGAAACGTCGAGCTCCAGGGCTTAGCCAATAAGCTCTATCATCCCAACTTCCACCTTTTATAACACGAGATTTGTCGTTTATTAATGTGCTTAATCCTGAATTATAGGAAGCCATTGATAGTTCATCGCCATCTTTGTATCCAATTGCATTTCCCTTTTGATAATTCATTCTCTTTTTAGATTCCTCGTCTGTAACAGGGATCAACTTCACCCTTCCAATGCTATCTTTTTGAATTTCACCATCAGCACCTTTTTCTATTTTTTTGAAGATATTTCCACGATATGGATTAAGGTCATCTACATCAAGGCTAGAAAGTGGTCTGTAGATATCGGCAACCCACTCATTTACATTGCCTGCCATGTTATAAAGTCCAAATCCATTTGGCATAAATGCCTCTGTCGGTCCAGGTATAGCAGCATTATCGTTTAGTCCGCCTGCAATACCCATAAAATCACCATTACCACGTTTAAAGTTAGCATTGTATTTTCCCTGCCAGCTACCATATCTATTGTCTCGAAGACCATTTACGTTAGTGGACCACGTGTAAACTTGACGATTCATGATGAGCTCTTCTCCGCGTTTACCTTCTTTG
>CAMCBE010000006.1 GCA_945872805.1 Chitinophaga pinensis
TATATGCTGCATAAATTATGTTAAAGAACACCACATAATAAAAATATTCCCTAACATGATGATATTCAGTAAATTGGGATAATAAAATCACTTACATGCAAAAGCATTCTTCCCAAAATAGACGTCAATTTCTTCGCAACTCTTCTGCCTTGCTCGCTCTCGCATCACTACATTCGAGCGGCATAGACCAATTGAGCTTTGCTCCAAAGAGACGCGTTGCATTAATTGGAACTGGATGGTATGGCAAAAGCGATCTATTTCGATTGATGCAAGTTGCTCCTACAGAAGTAGTTGGACTTTGCGACGTAGACAAACATCAGTTGCAAGAAGCCACAGAGCGCATTAGCAATCGCATCGGCAGCACGAAAAAAATTCCACTCTACAATGATTACAGAACCATGTTGAAGGAACAAAAACCAGAAATCGTTTTGGTTGGAAGTCCAGATCATTGGCATGCTCTTCAAACGATTGACTCCATCAAATCAGGAGCACATGTATACGTTCAAAAACCTATTAGCGTCGATGTAATGGAAGGCGAGGCGATGCTTGCCGCAGCCAGAAAATATGATCGAGTTGTTCAAGTAGGCACACAACGAAGAAGTACTCCACACTTAGTGGAAGCCAAAAAAAATATAGTCGATGCCGGTTTGCTTGGCAAAATTCATCATGTTGAAATTTGCTGTTACTATCATATGCGCAATGAAAGCAATCCACCACTTCAACCAGTACCTGATTTTTTTGATTACGACATGTGGACTGGCCCAGCTCCGCTTCGCCCATTTGATGGATTACCACACAGAGGATGGTGGCGTGGGTTTATGGAATATGGTAATGGCATCATGGGTGATATGTGCATACATATGTTTGATGCTGTACGTTGGATGCTTGATTTGGGGTGGCCAACGAAAATAAGCTCCACTGGGGGCATATACGGAAATCATATTGGCAAAAGCAATATAGCAGATACACAACATGCGATTTTTGAATATGATGGGTTGAATTGTGTTTGGCAACACAGAACGTGGGGAACTTTTGCTGACCCTGATTATCCTTGGGCATTTAAAATTTATGGAGAGAAGGGAACTCTTTCTGGAGATCCAATGAAATATGATTTTACTCCAGTTGACGATGGCAAAAAACTGCATGGCGATACCCTGTATGAAAGAGAAAAATATCCGGAAGACCTCAACGAAGAAGATATTGAACTACATGCTGCTTCTGCCACACGCATGCACATGAGAAATTTTATCGATGCGATTGATAACAAGACTCGACCCATTGCTGATATTGAACAAGGACATATTTCAACTGCCAGCTGTATACTAGCCAACATATCGATGCAACTAGGCAGACCAGTACGATATGATCATAAAAAAATGGAAGTTATTGGCGATCCCGAAGCTACTAAACTACTGCAACGCCCATATAGAGGACCATGGGAACATCCAATGTCATAGCCTGTTTAATTATACCAATCCCTCTTGAAAATATTCAGCATGAAATCCATATACAATAGGTTCGGGAACAGTAGCGCGTGCAATTTCTTGCATAGTTATTGCATCTAGTAGCATCAAAAATGAACGCTTATTTTGTGTATCCAAGACAATTGAAATAAGTATTCCCTCTTCATCGCTTTTACTTGTTGGAGATGAAATAAAATAGGGGCTTTTTCATGGAGGTGAATCGGATTAATATTTCATATTGATCCGTTGAATAGAATTTGGTTTATGCTCAAATAGGGCATCCTTATATCTAGGCGCACTGAATGTATTGTAGGCATTATTCGAAACGCCATATCCTTCTTTTGGAATACCAATAAGATTCGTATTCAACTTACCATCAGCATTTAAGTCGTGAAATAAGGCTATAGCATATCGACCAACAGGTAAGGCCTTAACTATACACTGAGCCTTCTCCTGATTTGGGATTACTTTGAGCAATTGAATTGCTTTTGAAGTTAAAAATGGAAAACCCTCTTCATTATTGAATATTGCAATCAATACTTCTCCCTTAATTGGCTTAATACGTTCAATTTCAATCACCAAGTCCTGGGATTTAGCCTCTTTTAGGAGTAGAACTAGACTAAGGAGAAAAAAATATTTAATCATTTAACTGAATAGTGGTGAATATCCTCAACAAAACTTACCAAGAATTGTTTAAACCTTGTGTGATATTCTATTTCACGTTATATCGGTGTATTTTAAAAAATTAATGGACTATGGCCCTTCGTTTAATCAGATTTACTGCCCTTTTTATCCTATTGATTTCAAGTTCAGCCCAAGCCCAGAACTTAGGTAACTTAAACGGTTTCGTGAAAAAAGCCAAAAATCAAGTCCCGCTTCAAGGCGTTACAATCAAAATCAGTGGCACCGATAAACAAGCGATGACCGACAGCAATGGATTCTACCGTATAAGGGGCATCGAAACAAAATCATATACCATTGAAGCCACATCAATAGGCTTTAAATCTCAACAAAAATTTGATATTGAAGTGACTTCAGGAAATACACTTGAAGTCAATTTTGATATGGAAGAAGAACCTGTTGAACTAGGCAATATCATCGTAAAAGCAAATTTCCCTAAACCTGTTGGCTCAGTAAACTCAGTACAAAGCCTCAACGCCAATGAAATCATCCGTTATCCCGGTGCAAATTTTGATATGGCCAAGGTAGTACAATCACTTCCTGGCGTTTCTGGATCAGTAGGGTTTAGAAACGATATCATCATTCGAGGTGGTGCACCAAATGAAAATGTGTACTATTTAGACGGAGTTGAAATCCCTTCCATAAACCACTTTGCTACACAAGGCGCAGCAGGCGGACCCGTGGGCATGTTAAACGTTTCTTTTTTAGATAAAGTGACCCTGCATACTTCTGCCTTTCCAGCCAAATACGATAATCCTTTATCAGGTGTTCTTCAATTTAAACAACGAAACGGTAACCCAGAAAAGGTTCAGGGTAACTTCAGACTGAGTGCAAGTGAAGCTGCTTTAACAACAGAAGGACCACTTGGAAAGAAAAATGGCAACACCACATTCTTAGCATCCGTTAGAAGATCATACTTGCAATTTTTATTTAAATTAATTGGACTTCCATTTCTACCCGACTATTGGGATTACCAATATAAAGTAACACACAAACCCAATAAAAATAATGAAATCAGTTTCATTGGAATTGGCTCAATAGATAACTTCAGTTTCTTAAAACCCAAAGATGCAACACTCGAGCAGCTCGCTATACTAGATCAAATTCCTTTAAACTCTCAAATAACCAATACGATTGGTGTTACATGGAGGCATGCGCTTGAAAAAGGCTACTGGCAATTGGTGTTAAGTAGAAATCATCTAGACAATCGTGCAGATAAATTTGTGAATAATGATATTGGCAATGAGGAAAAACGGGTGTTAAAATATAAATCGATTGAAGACGAAAATAGACTGCGCTATGAAATAAACTTCCCCATTGGAGATGTTCAAATGAATGCAGGTGCTCAACTAATTTATACAAACTACAACAACAGCACATACCAACGAAGAGCAGGCTATACTGCAGATTACTACACTGAATTCAACATGCTACGCTATGGCGCTTTTGTAAATGGAACAGTTAAAGTATTAAACGATAAACTGACTGCTACCGCTGGCGTTCGAACAGACGGGAATAACTATATGCAAGAAGGAGCTTCACTAGGAAAAAATATTTCGCCTAGACTATCACTTAGCTACGCAATAGCAAAAGGATTGAATGCAAACATTTCTGTGGCTCGCTATTATAAACTACCAACCTATACGATATTAGGATTCAAAGCAAATAATCAATTTGTAAATAAGGATGTAGATTATATTCGTTCTGATCATTTCGTTGGAGGCTTAGAATGGCTCCCCTCTTCAACTACAAGAATTACTGCAGAAGCATTCGTAAAGAATTATTCTGATTACCCCATTTCAATTGCAAATGGTGTATCCCTTGCAAACTTCGGTGGTGACTTTGGTGTATTTGGAAATGAAGAAATCGTAAGCACAGGGAAAGGGAAAGCGTCTGGATTTGAATTCCTTTTCCAACAACGATTGACAAAAAATTTCTACGGTATATTTTCATATACATTTTACAATAGTAAATTTTCTGGAATAGATAAAATACTAATTCCTTCGGCATGGGACAATAAACACCTAGTATCCTTTACTGGTGGCTATCGTTTCAAACACAATTGGGAAGTTGGTGTACGATTTAGACTTCAAGGTGGTGCGCCATATACACCATTCGATACATATCAATCATTAGAAAATTATTACTTCACTACTCAAGGCGTTCTCGACTATACCAGAATCAATCAATTGAGATTGAAAGCTTTCCATGCTGCAGACATCAGAATTGATAAAAAATTCAACTTTAAAAAATGGACGTTTGATTTGTTTTTGGATATTCAAAATGCCTATAACAATAAAAACCCTACCCCTTCTGGATTTACATTAAAAAGAAATCCTGATGAAAGTTATGCAACCACTACTGGAGAGCCATACAATCCTGGTGCTTTCAATAACCCCTTTGTTCCTAATAATAGACAAAAAGGAATGGCTTTATTCTTGCCAAATGATAGTGGTTCAATCCTACCAAGTATAGGATTTGTCGTTGAGTTTTAAGTTGCTTTATAAAAAGAAGAATTTATATTCTTATAAAAATTTTCTTTTTATATAACCAATATAAAATCATCCACAATAACAACAAGGTAAGTCCGCCACCCACCAATGGGGCATATGCATCACCGAATACTGTATCGAAATGCTGTCCTAGGTGAATGTATAGCGAATCATAAATCAATGACCTCATACCGGCGTCTGCCAATACATACGCTGCAATAGAATTAGCGCCGATAACCATCAAAAAGAAAGACCATTTTTTTCTTCCAGATAAATCTATAACACCAAAGAAAAATGCTAAAAATAGATAGCAAATTCCACCACTAAATATTGTCCAGGCTGGCGTCCAAATACGCTTCACGATAGGATTAATGCCTGTTAGCTGAAGCAGTATTCCGAAAAGAATTAATGATACACCTACTATTACAAAGAATTTAAATTTCTCTTTCCCCGTTTTTGAACTTTGCATCATGTTACCCGCTAACAGGCCTAATATCATAGTGCCTAATGTAGGAATAAAACTGAGGGTAGAATATCCGCCACCATTATTCGTAAACACCGATTTACGTGGGAATAAATTTAAAAACCATTTATCAAAAGCCCATGCGAGGTTGGTATTCTTGTTCCAGTGTGCAGCAAAACCGGTTAGATTATTTTCCCAGTTAGCACTTACCCCAGCCGCTGCATAATCAAACGTACTATCAGGTAAAGGATACATAGCAAACGCAGACCAATAGCCAACAAGAATAAATGCCAAAGCAGCTAATTGAGTACGTTGAGAAGCAAATCCCAACAACACAAGGAATGTATATCCCAAGCCTATCTGACTCAAGGTGTCCTCAAATGTAAAATAGGTTTGGTCGGAACCCATTGATCTTAAGAATATACCAAGACATATTAATATAATAGAACGCTTAATGGTATGGCCAAGTAAATTTTTAAAGGATGCTCCTTTACTTTTTCTACTCGCTATGGAATACGGTAATACAACACCCACTAAAAAAGTAAATGAAGGTTGAATCATGTCGTGCAAAGCAAGCCAAGTCCATTCCACATGACTTTGATGAAATGACATGAATGCCCAAAATCCACTTTCGGGTAAGGAATTCGAAATCTGAGTATACGATATCACTTCGCCCATCATGAGCAGCATAACGAATCCGCGGTATACATCCAACGAGGCAACTCTATTTTGAGTAAGATCTGGCATGATGGCAGTGTTTGATGATGATGAATTTCCCATGTAGATGTATTAAAGAAATAAATATATCATAAGATACGGTTATTTATAAATTCAAAATGAATTAAATTCAATTCATGGAATTCAAATCAGCTAAAATTCAATGGAGTATATACATAATTTGGATGGCGCTCCTGTCATTATGCCTCTCCATAATTTCATGTGATTCAGAGTCTACCACAGATCGAAAAACAAGTCCAAGCTATGTTTCACCTTCTATCAATTACAAAGGACAATTCAGAAAAGGGTATGTGAGAAAATCCGTAAGCACCAATAAAAATGCAATCCGAAATCAAGCAAGATCAAAATACTATTACGAAACAAGAGGGAAATACAGAAGAAAAAATAAAAACAGATGAAAAAAATTGTATACGTAGATATGGATAATGTGTTAGTGGACTTTAAAACTGGCATAAGCCGTCTATCAGCTCAAGAACTAACAATATTTGAAGATCGATATGATGAAGTGCCCAATATTTTTTCTAAAATGGATCCCATGGAGAACGCCATAGAATCATACGAGAAACTGAGCTCACTATATGACACCTACATACTTTCCACTTCCCCTTGGGAAAATTCCACAGCCTTACACGACAAATTGAACTGGGTAAAAAAATACCTTGGAAATGTTGCCTACAAAAGACTAATTCTCTCACATCATAAAAACCTAAACAAAGGAGACTTCCTTATTGACGACCGCGAAAAAAATGGAGCAGGACAATTTGAAGGTGAGCTAATATTATTTGGGAGCGAACGTTTTCCTCATTGGGAAAGTGTTATAGAATATTTGAATCCAACTACTTAGAGATACTTCAAGAAAAAAGATGAAAAAATTCCTCACTTCCGTTTTAGCCATACACAATGTAAATGGTCAATTAGGAAAATGGCCCGGACCAGTCATTGAAGCTGAATCATTTGAAGAAGCACAAGCATGGTGCTTAAAAAACACACAATACCTATTTGTGGAACAAGAAATTATTTCTGTTGACACCAATGATTCTACTTCATCATTGAATTGAAT
Source organism: Chitinophaga pinensis (assembly GCA_945872805.1). Classification (GTDB taxonomy): domain Bacteria; phylum Bacteroidota; class Bacteroidia; order Chitinophagales; family Chitinophagaceae; genus Pollutibacter. Next base: position 6,898 of record CAMCBE010000006.1, read on the forward strand.
GTGAAGTATAGATGGTCTTACTCAACTAATCCAGTTTTCTTTTTTATATCGCCAATAGCATCGAATAATCTATCTAAATCATGTTGATCATTAAACGCATTAATTGAATAACGTAAGTACGTTTTATCTCCGTGCCTCATTACAGGAACTTGAACATGATACGATTCAAATAAATACCGCTGCAGTTTTTCTGGCTCTGAGGTCTTTATTGATGAACTAAACAACTGTCGAATAAACATATCATTCAATGGCGCTAACGGAGCTGCTCCTAAAATTTTACATAATGTTGGTGCATTATGAATAACCAATTCCCGGCATTGACGTGAAACGCTTGTCCAGTCGTTCTCTTCCATAAATTGAATAGCATCGGGTATCGTCAAAAAAGCGGAGAAATCCCTCGTGCCATTCGTTTGATGATAATCCAAAAAAGTAGAATCTGATGGCGACATCGATTTGTACCCCCAACTTACAATCAATGGATCAACCAAAGGCTGAAGTTCTTTTTTTACATATAGAAATGAACTCCCCTTAGGAGTCATCATCCACTTATGACATGCACCCGTAAACATATCGAACGATGAATTGTCAAGATCTATTGGAACCTGCGCGGGTGCATGTGCCCCATCAACAAAAGTTATAAGTCCTTTCTCTTTGGCAATAACACAAATTTCCTCTACAGGTAGTCGAAGTCCTGTGCTACTCGTTATATAACTAATAAAAATCATTTTGGTGCGACTAGTCAATCCTTTAAAAAATTCAATAATGAATTCTTCCTTAGATTGAATCGGCAAGGAGATTGGTTGTCTTACAAATCGAGCTCCTGCCTTTTGGCAATAATATTCCCAGGTCTTATCGCACGCGCCATATTCTAAATTAGTTGACAAAATTTCATCTCCAGGTTGCAGATTGAAACTTTTAGCAATAGCATTAACCGCATAAGACGGGTTTGTTACATAGACTAAATCATCTTTATGGCAATTGAGGTATTTACCAAGCGCTGCACGACTCTTATCTAAATAAGTCAAGCCATTTACCGTAATGAATTGAACCGGTTCTCGCTCTAACTCTAATTGATATTTTTGATAGCGTTCAAAAACAGGCTTTACACAGGCCCCAAATGAACCAAAATTTAAAAACGTAATATCATCTCTTAATAAAAAATGCTTTTTTAGGTGTTGCATTGAAAATGTTAAATGATAAATATAGATAGGCCCGCACCATGAAATAAAATTATTTTACACCCGAGGAATTCAACTCCCTAATTATTCGCACGGTAGCATCTTCATATTGCAATGAAATAGATTGTATCACTTTCTTCTGATAGGAACCGACAACCCACTGAATAATTTTATTATCAGGATAGTTGTGTTGCTGCTTTTTGATCCAAGTCATCCCATCTGACACCTTGTTTAATGCACCATACGCCCACAAAGAAATTAGATGATTGCCAGCGTAAAAATTACTAATTGTATTCACTCGAATAGGCATGAACTTGACAACAGCACCAAGCATTTCACCAGTAGCTTCTTTATTAGCTGAATTTTTATAACACAAATAAGACAACCAATTTTCTAATCGAATATCAACATCCTCATCATACGGCTTACCTGCACCCAAATTTTCGGGCCATAATTTTGCTTCGTTGATAAAAGTCAACGCGCGTGTATAATTCTTTTGCTTCATACTCACAATGGCCTGCATCAATTTTGCTTCTCGGTATAATTCATGGCCGCTTGTTGCCCCTTCAAATGGTATAATATTTAAGGTGGCTAACAGCTGATCTGCTTGTGCATATTTCTTATTATGAATTAGCGTTTTAGCATACAACATGCCCATTATATAATTACCAGTATGATTTTTAAAGAATGGCTCTACGGTTTCTAATCCCTTCGAAAATTCAAAGCGGCTATTATACAATTCAGTTAAAGTTTTTATAGGCCTCCATTGATTTTTATCTAGGGAAATAGCCTTCTTTAAATCAGCTACCGTAGAGGCTAAAACAGAAACAGTAGCGATATCACTCATGAACAAGTTAGCACGAGCAGCATAAAAAGGGGCATAGTCCGGCAAGGACTTCAATGAGTTGAATATGTCTTTTGCTTCGGCAATTTTATTTCTGTCTTTCAACAATAAACCAAGATAATACTTAGGAGCCCAGTGATCTGATTCTTTCGATGCCCATTCAAATACATCAAAGTCGATGTTTCGATAAGGAAAAATAAAATCAGGAGCTGCATGATTTGCCTGTTGAAGATCAGCTTGATAATTTTTATGCTGTTTATAATGAATGAACGCAACCCAATATTTTACCAATGTATTAGATGGACAAATAGATAATACTTTTTCGGCTTCATTTAATAAACCGACTTGAACATAATCATTTGCCAATTGCAAGTATGTCTCAACAGGCAGTTCGCTTTGAATCAATCCAGTAAATAAATTAAGTAGTGATGTCAAGCTAGTTTCACTAATCGTGTTATTCTGGGTAGCAGAATAGTATACTTCAAAATTCACAAAGTGATTCAACACGTCGTATCGCTTAATGGCAGAAAGAGTTGCAGCATAATTCACTTGATCGTTTACATAACGATATGCTATGGCCTGCAATTGAAGTGCAGCAATATTTATCGAATTATAGATAAGTGCTTTTTGAGTATAGTCGATTACTCTTGCATAATTTTTTTCAGCTAGATAAAGTTTAGCCAATTCAGTATAGGCTCCTGTTTTATATTCAGCAGATAACGTGGCTAAATCAAATCCATCTTTTGCATCTACTATATTTCCTAATGCAGCATTGATGATGCCATAATAATAGTTTGCACTTCCATTATGTGTATCAATACTTAAAGCACGCTTGGCTAATTCTAATGCTTTATTATATTCATGGTTATGATAGAGCAATGAAGACATCTTCACCAGTGCTGGTAGATAATTGCTGTCTAATTTTAATGACGCCATTAACATTTCTTCAGCTTGGGCGTATAATTTTTGATCCATATATTCTTTCCCCTGCACATACAACCCTTCTGCAGTTTTCCAATTGATAGTTGATGGCGACTCAACCGGACGGCTCAATACATTGGATTCTGGGGCACTACTATAATTCAATTTCACGCCACCAAGACTAACACTATAAGCACCTTGATTCTCATTGTACTTAACCGAATCAGTAAAGTTGATGGTTGGCGCTAGTGAAAGCTGCTTTGAATAAATAATCTTATCGCCCACTTTAATCTCTAATGCATCATTGATTTGTTGAACCGGACAAAACATAACTTTTAGCCACCCATCCTGTTGTAGCATATTTAACGCACCATACACAGAGGCTTCCACCATACCCTTTGTATTGTTCACCGCATACCAATATTCTTTCCACGTGTCTGTACTATAAGGCGCAAAGTTGATATGCTTAAACGGAGTGAAGGTGCTTCTCTCTGCGTTCTGATTAAATAATCTTCCTGATTGTACTTCAGTGTATTGTTGATCGGTGTCAGTCAAATATTTTTCCCAAATCATTCCCTGACGCGATAAGCCCCAAATCCATATTTTCTTGCCGGCTTTATCGTCATGATTACCATACCGAACCATCCCATAATCATCATCATGCCAATAGGTACCAAAAAAATTAGTGTACTTACCAAATACATGGTATGATTTATATGTACCAAAATTATTGTTGTTATAAAATGAAATGTTTTTACCATTCTCTTTATTAATCGGCCAATCGTTATACTCTCCTTCATGACCAATATACTTCGTACCCGGATAAATGTATTCTAGATTACCACTCACTTTTAACCCCACGTTCATCCAATGATAGTAAGGTTGTTCAGTGGGTGTATTATTATACCAAAATGATTGTGTAGTAAAATAGGCTTTGTCCTTTGGTACATTTATTTCCATTCGCCAATTTGTTTGGGTTAATAGATCAAGTACTCCAATAGTACAACTTACACTACCATCCGCTTTCTTAGTAACAATATAATCAACGGGTGTTGCACAATTTGGTGTATGGCCAAAGATTCCATAATTAGCTTCAATACCACCGCTAGTCCACGGACCGCGGATAGCCAGATCACTAAATTTTACGGCATGATTATAATACACAAATGGTTTATCGGTTTTTTTATCAATCGCAGCCCAAATTTTACCACCCACTTCTGGTAAGATCAATATTTTGATATACTCATTTTCAATCTCTACTACTTTCCAATTTTTTTGCACGGCTTTCTCCGTGAATCCATCAAAACGGAAATAAGGATATATCTTAGAAAAGCTTGGAATGGGGTCAGGATCAGAAAAGGGATAGGAAGTAAATTCCTTTTGATACTCACTGTATTTCACTTCCTGTTGAGCTTGAACTGAATATGAATTTGACAGAAACAAACAAACTAAAAACCCAAAAATATTTTTCATATAATTTTTTTTAGATACTCTTTTCAAGGTAATTATTTTTTTTGCAACAAATGTATGAAAAGACAAAAAATAAGATTTAATGGGATTAAATGATAGTCGTACACATTCTGAAAATCATTTATACATTGGACGAAATAAAGTTGTAAATTTTGTATTCCAATCGGGTAGAATGAAAAAATATGGCCTCCTCTTTCTAGTGCAGTTTTATGCATTACTCATCGCAGCGCAACCATCAAAGCCTAATATTATTGTTTTTCTCGTAGACGATATGGGTTGGCAGGATTGCTCACTCCCTTTTTGGAATACTCGTACACCACTCAATGCAAGGTACCATACACCGAATATGGAAAGGTTAGCTAAAAAAGGCATGATGCTTACTAGTGCCTATTCGAACTCAGTGTGTACACCAACACGTATAAGTTTGATGACCGGCATGAACGTGGCTCGACATGGAGTAACCAATTGGACCAATGTAAACATAAACACCCCTACAGACAGCAAAGACAGTTTACTTAAACCAGCCAATTGGAATTATAATGGATTAACCCCTGAAACACATAACAGAGAAGACTTTCACCATACCATTGTGGCAACCACATTACCGCAGCTCTTAAAAGATGATGGGTATTATACAATTAATTGCGGTAAAGCCCATTTTGCACCAACGGGAATGCCAGGAGCTAATCCAGAAACATTGGGTTTTGACATCAACATCGGTGGAAGTTCAGCAGGAAATCCGGGTAGTTATTTAGCCTCGAAAAAATACCGCTACAACGATAACGATACCAATTGGGCCATCAAAGGATTAGACAAGTATATTGATCAAGGTATCTTTCTAACGGAAGCCTTAACACAAGATGCCATTTCGACACTCGATCATCGAAATAAAGAAAAACCATTCTTTTTATACATGTCCCACTATGCCATACATATACCATTTGATAAAGACGAACGATTTTATCAACCATACATTAATGCTGGACTAACCGAAACAGAGGCGAAATATGCAGCACTCATTGAAGGCATGGATAAAAGCCTAGGCGATCTAATGGATTATTTAGCAAAAACCGGTCTCGATAAAAACACCTATATATTATTTACTTCCGATAATGGAGGCTTAAGTTTAAAAGGAGCTAGATCGGGTGAGGCACATACGCAGAATCTCCCACTCAAACAAGGCAAGGGGTCATTGTATGAAGGAGGTATTCGCGTACCAATGATTGCTGCAGGCCCACACATTGCAACCAATACTAAATCGGAACAATACATTGTTTCAGAAGATTACTTTAGTACCGTATTAGCCATGGCAGGCATTAAACACCCTATAGTAAAACAAGAAGTGGATGGAAAAAACTTTTTACCATTACTACAAGGGAAGCAAAAAAGTATAGATCAACAAAAGATACTGGTATGGCATTATCCAAACAATTGGACCAATGTAGAGTTGAAAGGAATTTCCTGGGCATCTGCGATTAGACAAGGTGATTGGAAGCTTATCTATTTTCACAAACAAGGTAGTCTTGAACTATACCATATCAATACTGACATTGAAGAAGCACATGATCTATCAAAATCAAATAAAGCAAAAACAAAAGAGCTCGCTAGTCTACTCACGCAACAATTGAAATCACGTAATGCACCGATGCCTACCTGGTTAGCAACAGGCAAACAGATTGTATGGCCTGATGAAATTTATCAACTTGACAGAGGAAAAGACTAGTTTTAGCTGTCATCAATTAGATTAATAAGTCCATACATGAAGTATACATTTATACGCAAAACACTAAGCGTTCTGACTTCTTTCGCGCTATTGATAAGTAGCTTGGCTGCAGTAGGACAGACGAATCCAACAGAAAAACCATTCACCAATTATTCAGGGAGATGGCTTCACACAGAATCTACCATTCCTGATTCAAGCGGGGGAGAGTTGATCATACAAAATAGCTATCCCAAAGGTGGAAGTCAGTACACAGATGCAATAGGGAGAACGTTTTCTTATGTCATATTTTGGACTCGCGTAATGAATGAAACAGCAGATTTGATAGAGCTAACGATAAAATTTCCTGCTGATTCGTTTCCGAGCACCTCTTCCGCCAATTCATATGTAAAGGTATTTCTACCTCCAGGAAAAATGACACTAGAAAAAGAATCACTATTCAACTATGGCATAACAGATTTTGAACCTTTTCTAGATGCAGGATTAAATAAGTCAACCATGAGACACATAACGATAGCCCCTAAAGAAGAATCACTTTTCTATACAGCTAGCCTTTTTCACCTTGTTGATGGCCCTACCCGGACAGCATATGTCTTAAAGGGAGAAAATCTTTTTTATACAATCAACAATGGCTCTGGACATGATACTATAACAATTCCCTGCGGGACACTTATTTCTAAGAAACTTAAAAAATAATCTTGCCCACTAAATGCAGGAGTAAAATAAATAAAGTTCTTTTATGAAAAAAGCTTCAATACTATTTCTTCAGGGAGTCATTATGCTGATTGGTATTGTGGCTATAGTGATATTGATTCGGTTTCCCTCAACAGAAGGAAGAGCCCAACATTTAGACATCTTCAGCATTTACACAGATCCCTTCATCTTATATGGATATGCCACATCGATGCCATTTTTTATTACACTCTACAATACGCTAAAATTACTCCGGCTTATCGGTCAAAATAATGCATTCTCACTTAATGCTGTGATGACATTGAGAAGGATAAAATATTGTGCTATTGTACTAAGCAGCTTAATTGTGATAGCAGGAGTATACATCAGGATATTTCATAATAAAGATGACGACCCAGCTGGCTTTCTTGCCCTCTGTATTTTAACTACGTTTATTACTCTGATAGTTTTTACTGCGGTTTCAGTGTTTGAAAAAATAGTAGGAAATGGGGTAGATATAAAATCAGAGAACGAACAACTACATTTGAAGTTGAAAAAATAATTTACACTTTTAATATGAACATAATTAATCGCTTCAGAAATTTGTTGATTTAGATACATTTTAATTTGAAGCAAAAAATAACTCATGCTTCATTAAATCTAGATTAGATAGCTCAGTTTCAATATCTAACCAGCTTTAGTAATACTGATTTCTTTCGCAGGCTGATATAACCACGGTACTTACTCAACTTGAACATTACTCCTCTCTAATCCAAATGCCTTTATCTCTCCAAGACCGGCAAATAAAAATTCTCGATAAATACAAACAGAGTAAGAATAAACTGGGTCTTTAAAACTTGCTAAATAATAGTTGATGTAAGAAAAAACGGATAATTTGAACATAAATAATGAGTCGGACGTTATAAAATAATATATTAACATGAAAAAGATGACAATAGCCTTTTTAATCATTTTACTCATCATTACTGCATTCCAATCTTTTATGGCGATATCAACAAGCAAAATTGAAAAGCAGCAATATGAGGTTATTAAGAAGGAAAAAGACTTTGAAATCAGATACTATCCTCCAGCTACGTATGCCACCATTGAATCATCCGCAAAATCATACAAAGAACTTGGTAGTTCTGGATTTCGTAAAATTGCTGGCTACATATTTGGTGATAATTCAACATCTGTAAAGATTGCTATGACATCACCTGTACATATGGATATAAGTAAGGAAGGTTCATCTATGAGCTTTGTGATGCCCTCTGTGTATGATATCAAAACGCTGCCCCGCCCTAATGATTCAAACGTGAAAATACATAAAAGTGAAGGTGAGCATGTTGCGGCAATTTCATTTGGTGGATTTGCAAATGATGCTTCTATAAAAAAATACGCAGACCAACTTGAAAAGTCATTAGACGAAAAAGGAATAAAAACAATCGGACATTTTAGATATCTAGGCTACAACCCACCTTACCAAATTATTGCAAGAAAAAACGAAGTCATTGTAACTGTTGAATGGAATAAAAATAAATAACTAATACAATTAGGTAATACCTTCCTTGTAAGTTTATTTTATAAAGACTAATGTTCATTTCCTACTAAATAAGGCGTTAACAAATAATTTCTACTAATCAAGTTTATATGATAAACTCTATTACTCTAATAGTTTTTACTGCGGTTTCAGTGTTTGAAAAATAGTAGAAAATAGAATATCATCTTCATAGCAAATCTTTCAAGGTGTGTATAGCTTCCTAAAGATGGTGATGAACCAATCGTTCTCTTAAAGGATGTATTTCTGCTTGCAACTTCAAAACAAAAAAGATGCCATGCTTTTTAAATTTTTGCAAAGCAATTTGAAAGATCTACCCGAAAGGATGGTGAAAGGGATTTGATAAAGTTTGGACAAATGGTTTTAAGAATTTTAGATAAACAAAGGAGAACATAAACGCCCGGCTGTAAAACATAAAACAAAATTATTTTGCAGCAAAGGATCCCAAAACATTGAATCGATAAGAAAAACCTAGGGCAAGATAATAATCTCTACTTTTTTTTATACTCCTGCCCGCACTAACATCAAGCTTAAAATCATCATTGATGTAATATGCAAGTCCCCCATCTACCCAAATATCTTCGTACATATTAAGTGGAAACCTACCAAACGTTTCTACATATGCGTACATATTCTTTCCTATTGTCAACCCAGGGGCAATACGAAAGATCCCTTCGTGTTTACCGTCGTTATGAAATTCAATACCATAATTATACCCAATCGAAAGAGTATTTGAAAGTTGATGTTGAGATGTAATTACAGCATCACCAACAGAATGGGGTATCCGATTCAAATCTGCAAGATCCCTTTTTAAATCTCCTAAATGATAATGAGCAATCAGGGAAGTTTTTGGGAGGATTCCCTTCTCATCGAAAAGGAAAAATTTCAACCCAATAGCCTCGTTTTTGAAACGAATTTTTTGTGAAGAAGCATTCAACACAGATAAATACCTGAATTCAACTTTCTTGTTCAGTCCCAGCTTTATCAAAGTTGTAGGCAAGAAATATTCTATTTCAGAAGAAATATAATTTTTATTGAACCCGCTCTCCAGCTGGAAATATCCTTTCTTTACGATAAAGGGAGATTCGGTTTGATCTGGACGATCCGTTTCCATTCTTCCATTTTCCTGAGCACGAACACCAAATAGGAATAAAAAAAAGAAAGAGAACAGATAAATAAATTTTCTGGCCATTGTGTTGAATAATTGTTTCTGGAAAGATTACTACAAATGTAAGCACTCTCCGGTATGTCAATGACAGCTTCTGTGGTGTGGGCCGGGATCCCCTCTTATCGCGGGCAGGCCTGCCGGCCGGCAGGCAGGGAACAGGCGACACAGATGTTACAAATAATATTCACCAACCCCAAAAACAAAAAACCCCGGCATTTCGCCAGGGCTTCTGTGGTGTGGGCCGGGATCCCTGCCTGCCGGCAGGCAGGGAACAGGCGACGCACATGTTACAAATAATATTCACCAACCCCAAAAACAAAAAACCCCGGCATTTCGCCAGGGCTTCTGTGGTGTGGGCCGGGATCGAACCGGCGACACATGGATTTTCAGTCCATTGCTCTACCGACTGAGCTACCGCACCATTTCCCCGCTTTCGCGGGACTGCAAATATAATTGAAGAGGGGCAAATGACAAAATTAATGAGCAATCTACCCCAACTACAGAAGTTCAATCTCATTCATCAGAAAAACAACTCGATTTAGTTTCCCGGATTTACAAATTGATGAAACTCTTTGTATATTGTAAACTACTTTGATGCTAATATAATATTAAACCGATTCAACATGCCATCTTCAAATCATTTCGACGCTATTGTAGTAGGATCAGGCATCTCCGGCGGCTGGGCAGCTAAAGAACTTACTGAACACGGACTAAAAACATTGCTCCTTGAACGTGGCCGTAATGTTGAACATATAAAAGACTATACCGATACTGAAAAAGACCCCTGGGAGCTTGAACACCATAACAATAAAACCCAGGAAGATCAAAAGAACTCGCCCATCCAAAGCAAGTGCTATGCGTACAATGAAGTATCGAAAAAATTCTTCGTAAACGACGTCGAAAACCCATACACTCAGGTAAAACCATTCGATTGGATTCGTGGAAACCACGTCGGCGGCCGCTCGCTCATGTGGGGTCGCCAATGCTATCGTTGGAGCGACCTCGACTTTGAAGCGAATGCAAAAGATGGTCATGGCACAGATTGGCCAATCCGATACAAAGACATCGCACCTTGGTATAGCTATGTAGAAAAATTCGCAGGTATAAGCGGTTCAAAAGACGGACTTACCCATCTACCTGACGGTGAATTCCTACCCGCTATGGAAATGAACTGCCTTGAACAACTGGTTGCTCAAAACCTAAAAACCAAAATGGGTAGGCCAATGATTATTGGTCGGGCCGCTAACCATACAGCTAAAATAGGAACAAGAGGACCTTGTCAGTTTCGTAACAAATGCCACGAAGGATGCCCTTTTGGCGGGTATTTTAGCTCCAATTCAGCTACACTTCCTGCAGCTGCAGCAACCGGTAACCTCACATTAAGACCAAACGCCATCACAACTGAAGTACTATACGATAAAGAAACTGGTCGCGCTAAAGGTGTTCGCATCCTCGATGCCGAAACCAACAAGACGGAAGAATATTTCGCTAAAATCGTATTCCTCAATGCATCAACGTTGGGCACTACTCAGATTTTATTAAATTCTGTATCAGATGCCTTCCCGAATGGGTTTGGTAATAGCAGCGAACAAGTTGGACATAACCTGATGGACCACCACTATGGAGTTGGGGCCTATGGAGATTATGATGGATTTCAGGATAAATACACCTTCGGACGCAGACCAAACGGAATCTACGTTCCACGGTTCCGAAACCTCGATGGGGGCTCTTCAGCAGGTTACGTTCGTGGATTCGGATACCAAGGCGGGGCATCAAGAAATAGTGCTACGTCAGATGAAATCGGCGTTGAATTAAAAGAAAGTGTCACCGAACCAGGCAATTGGTCAATGGCCTGGGGCTCATGGGGTGAACATCTTCCTTATTATGAAAATAAAGCAACCTTAAATAAGGATAAAAAAGACAAGTGGGGTCTGCCAACACTTGATATCGATTGCGAATTCAAAGAGAACGAAATGAAAATGCGCGTCGATATGAAAAGTAGTGCTGCAGAAATGCTCGATGCAGCTGGTATCAAAAATGTAAAAACCTACGACAACATGCCTGCCCCAGGATTCTGTATCCATGAAATGGGAACAGCACGCATGGGAAATGATCCTAAAACGTCAGTACTGAACAAATGGAACCAAATGCATGATGCAAAAAATGTATTCATCACCGATGGATCAGCTATGTCATCATCAGCATGCCAAAACCCATCTGTTACCTATATGGCATTAACCGCAAGAGCAGTTGATTTTGCTGTGAGTGAGTTGAAGAAGGGCAATTTATAAGAGGCTAGACATTAGAGGCTAGACATTAGTAGTTAGATGTGAGGCGTGAGTTTTTATATTCGTTATCAATTTTATTTTGCTTAAATATTTTTGTATTTACCCACTACTCACATCTAACTACTAATGTCTAGCCTCTAATGTCTAATACCTCAGTTCCCAACTCTCCTCAATACAAACTTTCCTTCCTCTCCTGCCTTGGCATCGTCATCGGGTCTGTAATCGGAAGTGGAATTTTTGTAGTTCCCTCGATCATGATCAATACACT
>CAMCBE010000007.1 GCA_945872805.1 Chitinophaga pinensis
GTATGCCTATTGGGTATGTAGAGGAGGTTGACCAAGATCAAGAAACAAATACCTATATCTTAAAAGTTAGAACCTCTACTGACTTTTCTTCAATTCAGCATGCATATGTTGTCAAAAATATCTTAGAGGAAGAAATGCAAGAGCTTAAACGAAAATTAATTAAAGAGTGAGATACATTATTCAAAATAGCATCCGCTTTTTTATAATCATTTTTATTCAGGTTTTCATCCTGAGCAAGATCCCGCCATTACATCAATTTATTGTTCCTTATTTTTATTTTGCATTGATTTTTTGGCTCCCATTTAAAACGTCAAGAGCGGCATTGCTTTTTTATGGATTTGTTGTAGGTATGATTGTAGATATGTTCTACAAGACACCAGGATTGCATACTGCAGCCGCCGTCTTAATTGCCTATATGAGGCCTTACGTCATAAACTTACTTTTGCCTAAGGAAGTCACAGAATGGGGTGATGAAGAGCCTAATCGATTTTCTATGGGATCGCTTCCTTATTCGACCTATATTCTATTTCTAACCATTTTACATAATGGATACCTTATACTTTTGGAGTGGATTCAGTTCGGTAGTTTTTTGTATTTTTTGGGAAAGTTAATTGGAACATCAATGATTAGTTTGCTGCTCATGTTGATTGCAGAACTTTTTGTTCATAGAAAAACACGCACACGTTAACATTGCATGATGTAAATTCGCACAGAACCCCCTTTTAATTCTATGCCAGCAATCAATCAGTCAAGACAAAATGTGATACGCTTGATAATAGGCATCTCTTTTTTAATCCTTATCATTCGATTGCTATTCCTGCAGCTTGCCTCTTCCAAATATGATCTTCTTGCCATTGATAATGCTGTAAGTAAAAAGGTGATTTTTCCTGAGCGAGGAATTGTTTTTGATCGAAAGGGTAAATCAATTCTGGAAAATACACAGACATATGATCTGATGATTTTGCCAACACAGCTTATGGGATTAGACACGCAAGGTGTTTGTGCCATTTTAAAAATTGAGTTGCCTGAATTTAAAGACCGTCTTTTATCGGCAATCATTAAAAACGGTCGGTATAGGCCTTCAATTTTTGAGGCGTCCCTTTCTACAGAAACCTTTGTTCAGCTTCAAGAAAATATTTATCGATTTGAGCCAGGTTTTTTTCTTCAGGAACGCCCCATCAGATCATACCCATACAAAGCTGCTGCACATGTGCTTGGCTATGTTGGTGAGGTTGATTCAAGCATATTAAAACGCACAAACTTTTTTTATCAGATTGGTGATTATATGGGACTGAGTGGATTAGAACGATTTTATGAGCCGATACTTATGGGGCAACGCGGTGTTCGATATCAGGTTAAGGATAATAAAAATAGAATTGTTGGTCCTTATGAGCAAGGTCGATTTGATTCAATAGCTATAGCTGGACGGAACCTGAGAACATACATGGATATTGATTTACAAGTGCTTGCAGAACGACTTTTAAAAAATAAGCTCGGTGCTATTGTTGCGATTGAGCCTAAGACAGGTGGAATATTGGCTTTGGCAAGTGGACCAACATACGATCCGAATCAATTAACTGGAAATCAACGAAGGAATAATTTTTCTTGGCTGCTAAGAGATACATCAAGGCCCCTGTTTAATAGAGCAATAAAAGGGCAATACCCTCCGGGCTCAACCATTAAGCCAATTCAAGCACTTGTTGCGTTAGATGAAGGGGTCATAACACCAAATTTTGGACTTAATTGTCGTGGCGCATACCTTGGATGCAGAAGGCCAATTTCATGTGAAGAGAAGTTTGCCGGACATGCTGCAAATCTTCGACTAGCACTAACTCATTCATGCAATAGTTATTTTTCGCATATTTATAGATTAACCATTGATAATCCAAATGAACGAACCACAGTTAACGGTTATCTAAGATGGAAACGGTATATGAATTCATTTGGGCTTGGCGTAAAACTTGGAGTTGATCTTCCTAGTGAAGACCGCGGGTATATTCCAGATACAAGTTTCTATAATAGAATTTATAATAAATCATGGAGCTCTTGTACTAATGTCTTTCTTGGAATTGGTCAGGGTGAAATGCAAGCAACCCCATTGCAGATGGCTAATTTGATGTCCATCATAGCTAATAAGGGATACTATTATATACCCCATTTTGTTAAGTCAATTGATGACCCAAGGGAATCCGACACCATACTCAATCGCTATAAAATCAAGCACAACGTTACCAACATTCCAGATACCTTTTATAATATTGTACAAATGGCTATGCAGGAGGTTGTTGAAAGCGGTACTGCTCGTGGGGCACGAATTGAAGGCATTGCGATGTCCGGTAAGACTGGTACTGCAGAGAACTATGGGATAATTTATGGAAAGCGAGAGAAATTGGCGAACCATTCTTGGTTTGTTTGTTTTGCACCAAGGGAGAATCCTAAAATTGCTGTTGCCGTAGTTGTTGAAAATGCGGGATTTGGGGCAACGTGGGCTGGGCCTATGGCATCATTGATGGTTGAAAAATACCTTAAGGATACTTTATCTCAAGCACGATGGAAGGAAGTTGAACGTATTGAGAGCAAAGAAATCATTCTTCCTATAGTAAAGGCAAAGCGAAGGGCATTGGACTCACTTCGATTACAACGGTTAAGGAACAAGCAACTAAGGAAGCAGGCTTTCGTTCCTCTATCTCCTTTTGATGAAAAAAATCATGAGCGCATCATCTTAGCGTTTCATCTAAACGCACTAAAACCAGATCATGAAGAACAGTTCATTTGATATATCAAAGGGAGTCGATTGGTCATTGGTATTGGTTTATGTCATTCTTGTTGTGACAGGTATTGCTAGCATTTTTGCTACAACATATCGGGATGAAAATATAGTAAATGGATTTTTATCGCTTACCACAGATTATAGTAGGCAAACTTTATATTTTTTAATAAGTGCCGTATTGGCCGTTTTTATTTTATTAACCGATAGTAAGTTTTATACCGCTACTGCAAACATTTTTTATGTTTTTGGAATCATTTTGTTGATTTTAGTATTTCCTTTTCATACGGACGTAAAGGGAACAAAGTCTATCATTCGATTTTCTTCTTTTCAATTACAGCCGGCAGAATTGTGTAAGATATTTGTAAATCTTGCATTGGCTAAATACCTCTCCTCAACGGATATTGCACTATCCAAGCTAAAGACTATGTTTATTGCCGCCTCTTTGGTATTGATTCCGGCTATACTTACGATAATGCAAAGTGAAACAGGATTGGCCTTGGTTTACTTTTCATTTTTTCTAGTAATATATCGAGAAGGCTTACCCTCTGCATTCTTATCTATTGGATTCTCCCTCGCAGTATTGGTTGTATTGACATTATTAATCGACCAAGATATATTAGCGGTTGGCTTAACATTGCTCGCCGGCTTTGTGGTGTTTTTCTTCAAGCGTCAAATCAGTAGAAGAAAATCATTAATTTTTGTTGTCTTTGCTATTTGGGCCTTTTCTGTAGGCGTTCAGCGGTTTGCTGTACCTTATTTCTTTAATCATGTACTTAAGCCATATCAGGTTCAACGAATCTATTCTACTGTAGGCAAAGATTTTCAAGTAGATACTAAAACAATCAGTGAGGAAGATTTGAAAAAAATAGAGGAAAAAAAGAAGGCAGGAAATTATAATGTAAAACAAAGTAAGATTGCCATTGGTTCTGGAGGTTTCTTTGGCAAGGGCTTACTAAAGGGAACGCAAACCCGTTATGATTTTGTTCCAGAGCAAAGAACTGATTTTATATTTTGTACTATTGGTGAAGGATTTGGATTTATGGGAAGTCTCCTATTGCTGGGGTTATATTTATTCATGATTTTTCGTGTCATTAGGATAGCTGAACGGCAACGCAGTTCATTTAGTCGTTGTTATGCATATGGTGTTGCCTCAGTATTATTTTTTCATGTCTTTATTAATATTGGAATGACCATTGGGATAGTCCCCGTTATTGGGATTCCTTTGCCCTTCATGAGTTATGGAGGAACAGCTCAAATAACATTTACCGTGTTATTATTTATTTTGATTCGACTTGATGCAGATCGTCAAATGATTTTGCGTTAATTCCAAACAGATACTTAAGATGAAGATTATACCACTTTCAGAGGGTTCGTTTACCATAGATCAAACGAAGGAATTCGTGCCATTTCAAACAAGCATTGATGATTTACAAAGCCGACCAAGAGGAAGTCTATTGGTTGAAATACAGCCTTTTCTCGTTATCACTGAAAAGGACGTTTTGTTATTGGATACAGGGTTGGGATTTACGGATGGGCAGGGTATTTTACAGTTACATCAAAATTTAGCAGTGAATGGATTTTATCCCTCTGATGTCACAAAGGTCTTGATGACTCATCTTCATAAGGATCATGCTGGGGGTTTATTTATTCATGATTCGTTGACAAATGAGGATAAACTCGCTTTTCCAAATGCTACCTATTATATACATGGCAAAGAGATCGAATTTGCATTAAGTGGCCATAGTACTTCTTATGATACGACTTCATTTGAGTCTTTATTGGAAAATGAACAGGTGATCTTATTGGAAGAAGAGAAGGGGTTAATTGATGGATATATCGCATTTGAAATATCGGCAGGACATTCACCATTTCATCAAGTGTTTTCCATTTTTGAAAACAATCAAATTGTTTTTTTTGGTGGCGATGAAGCTCCTCAACTTCAACAAATGAAAACAAAATTTATAGCAAAGTATGATTCTGATGGGAAAAAAGCAATGGAGCTTAGGTCACAGTGGTGGGAGTTAGGTATAAAAGAAGGATGGATTTTCTTATTCTATCATGACATCAAAACTCCCACATTTGGTGAGTCGAGAGATTCGGTGATAGTTAAGCTTAGTTAATAATTAAGTGTAAATACTTAACAAGATTAGGTACTTAAACTTAATACAATTAAAATGTTGTTTTTTTTCCTTGTACTGGGTATAAAAAAAGAGGCCAGCTCTAAACAGAGCCAGCCGTTGCTAACCTATGAAAAACACCGAGTTAAAAGTACATTTTTTATAAAATATTATCAAAATCCTTTTTTCCTGCCTTCAAATCGTCCTTTTTCAGATTGTCTTTTCTGAAATTCACGCCTAACCAAGGATTTGAATTCATCTTCTGCGCCAAAAACCTTATTTGCTCGGTCTTGGGTCATCACCTTTGTGAAATCATCTCTATATTTTTTCTTGATATCCAACAGTTTTTGCTGTTTTTCAAGTCGGTCACTGCTGTTTTTATCTAAAGCGATTCCCCTCATATCATTTCTGTACATATTGAATATTGGCCAAAACTTTTGGGCTTCATCAGGGTTCAGGTTCAATTCTTTGGTAATAAATGCCATTTCCATAGCCTGAATTTTACGTAAGTCGGCTGACCTGTTTTCACCTCTTTCAATCCGGTTTGTTTGGGCTTGGCTTGATATTCCTAGGCTTAGACCTACAAGCAACATCAGTAAAAGCTTTAATCTCATTTCAGCCATTTTTGTCATGGTTTGAATTTATTATGATTAGTTTAATGATTTATAATCTGTTGAACCAGTTTGGTCAATAAATTGTTTGATATCGCTTTCTGGTATTTCTTGAAGTACCTGGCGGATTGTTTCTTGATTGATGTCAACCAATAAGTTATTTTCTGCTGTAATTGGGGTATCACTTTCATTAGCATCCTTAACGTCATCAACCTCATCAAGGTATCCTATTATTGATTCGAGTGAAAGATCTGCTGCCGAATTTCTTTGTAGGGCAGCTAGTGAGCTTGTTGTGTTATCTTTATTATAGGTATAGGAAATAATGAGAAGCCCTGTTATACAAGCCGCAGCAGCGTATCGTATGATTCTTTTATAGCTAAATACTGAACGAATTACAGCCTGTTCTTTTTTAGGGGTGGCATTAAACGTTGAAAAGTAGTTTTCTGGGACGTAGAATGGATTTTGTTTTTGAATCCCAACCAGCATTGGAGATAATTCCTCCAATTCGGCACTGGTATGCTCTTGTTTGATTTTTTCCAACAATTTGCTTGGGAAAGTGGAAAAGTAATTTTCTGGGGTAGCTAAGGCCTTTTGCTCGGATTGTTGAATTCTTCTTAGGAGGGTGATGGAGAAAAGCTCAAAATACTCTTGAGATAGGGTAAACGGATTCGTTTTTGGAAGGTTAGCAACGGGCTGACTAATTGCTTGGGTTTCTGATAATATGGTTTTTGATGAATTCATCCCATGTTTGACTACCGCCAGGGGAATAGGTTTAATGGTTTAAAATGTAATCTTCTATTTTTTTAACTGCATGATGATAGCTCGCTTTTAGAGCGCCAACGGATGTCTCCAATATCTTGCTCATTTCCTCGTAGCCCATTTCCTCAAAATACCTCAAATTGAATACAATTCGTTGTTTTTCAGGTAGTTGTTGTATTGCCAATTGGAGTTTCCAAACGGCCTTATTTGAGTCGAAGTCTTTTTCACTGTGTAATTTTTCTTCGAGATGAAGTCCTGAATCATCTATGGAAATATTGCTTCTCTTTTTTTGTTGATCTAAATAGGATAGACTTTCATTTACAGCGATTCTGTATAGCCATGTGAAAAGCTGTGATTCTGCTCTAAAATTATCAAGCCCGTTCCACGCCTTAATGAATACATTCTGCATTACATCATTCGCGTCTTCATGGTTGATGACTAATCTTCGTATTTGCCAATAAATCCGTTCTTGGTACTTTTTTACAATAGAGGTGAAGGCTGATTCCTTACTTTTAGGCTCTTTAAAGCCCGCAACTAATTCTTCGTCTTCTGAATGTTGTAGAGTCATGTTAACTGCATTCTTTATCGCAAAGGCAAAACGTTAGGCCTTTTTTCTCAGGATTGCTTTTTGAGCAGCGGCTACTATGAATTCTGTATCTAAACCATACTTTTTAAGCAATTCTGTTGGTTTTCCGCTTTCTCCAAACGTATCCTGAGTACCAATCATTTCAATTGGAATAGGGCATTCTTTCGCCGCTACTTGTGCAATGCTGTCGCCTAATCCTCCAATCACATTATGCTCCTCTGCAGTTACTGCACATCCTGTTTTCTGAATTGAGGCCACAACGGCAGCCACATCTAATGGCTTAATAGTATGAATATTGATGATTTCGGCATGGATACCTTTTTCTTTTAGAATCCTTCCTGCTTCAATTGCTTTCCATACTAGGTGCCCGCATGCGAAAATGCTGATGTCATTTCCTCTTGAAAAATGTTGTGCCTTGCCAACGATAAATGGTTCATCCGGGTTAGTGAAAATTGGCCAAACTGGTCTACCAAATCGTAGATAAACCGGTCCTTGGTATTCTGCTATTGCAATGGTTGCGGCTTTGGTTTGATTATAATCACATGGCACGATCACTGTCATACCCGGAAGCATCTTCATTAACCCTATATCTTCTAGGATTTGATGAGTTGCACCATCTTCACCTAATGTAAGTCCGGCATGCGATGCACAAATTTTGACATTCTTATTAGAGTAGGCAACAGATTGTCTTATTTGGTCATATACCCTTCCGGTTGAAAAATTGGCAAATGTGGTAGTGTAAGGAATTTTTCCTCCAATGGTAAGTCCTGCAGCAATTCCAATCATGTTGGCTTCTGCTATTCCTACTTGTATAAATCGTTCTGGAAAGGCTTTTATGAATGCATTTAATTTTAGTGAACCAGCTAAGTCAGCTGTGAGGGCTACTACATTTGGATTTGTTTGGCCAAGTTCGAATATACCATCTCCAAACCCACTTCGTGTATCTTTTTGACCAGTTACTTCTATCGCATCAAGCATGATAAAGTTGTTTTTTACAAAGTAACATCAAACGGTCCTTATTTTTAACTCTATCTCGGTTTTTTTAACGTTTATTAATTTAATTTATGGCTTCTGAGTTCGAGATGGACAGGAAGTTTTTCTATAACTTGTTCCCACTTCCATGCAGATGTCATAATTTCTTCCAAAGAATATTTAGGAATCCACTGTAATTGTTCTTTTGCTTTATCATTATTGGCGTATATCGCGATTACATCTCCCGATCTTCTGGGGCCAATAGTATAATTAAGTGTAATGCCTGTGCTTTTTTCAAATGCCTTAATCGTTTCTAAAACGGATATACCATTACCCGATCCTAAATTGAACACTTCGCAAGACGAGTTGTTTTTGTTGGCAATAAGAAATTCCAATGCCTTTGTGTGCGCATTGGCTAGGTCACAGACATGGATAAAATCACGAATACATGATCCATCACGGGTATCGTAGTCGTTTCCGAATACAGTAAATCCTGCCATTTTGCCTATTGCCGTTTGAGTTAGAATCGGTGTAAGGTTTTGTGGTCTATCAATAGGGAGCTCTCCAATATGTGCAGTTGGGTGCGCGCCTGCTGGATTGAAATATCGGAGCATAACCGATTTGGTAGATTGTGTAGCAGCAGCAAATGCCTCTATCATTTGTTCTCCCATTTGCTTTGTTAGGCCGTATGGAGATTCAGCGTTTTTTCGTGGCGTTTGCTCTGTTACCGGAATACTGTCGGGATTTCCATATACAGTGCAAGAAGAAGAAAATACAAAATAGGGGGTCTTGAATTCTTCAATGCATCGCATGATGTTTATGAGGGAACCGAGGTTGTTTTGAAAATAGAGTATGGGCTTTTCAACAGATTCGCCAACTGCTTTATATGCTGCAAAGTGAATGACGCCAACGATATCTGTATTTTCTTCGAAAATCGCGCGCGTCTCATCATAATTACACAGGTCTACTTTATAATTTTTTATTTTTTTTCCAGTAATTTTTTCAACTCCTTCAAGCATGGTTGGTGTTGACCTGGAATTATTATCTACAGAGACTACGTCAAATCCATGTTCAATTAAGTCCACTAATGTATGAGATCCGATATATCCTGAACCGCCAGTAACGAGAATTTTTTTCATTTGGTTGAGCATTTAATTTGATGATTCTAGCATATCCATGATATACGTTCCGTAGCCACTTTTCAATAATGGTTCTGCAAGTTTAATCAATTGTGCTTTATCTATAAATCCTTTTCTCCATGCAATTTCTTCTATACAGGCAACTTTGATTCCTTGACGTTGTTCAATTACTTGAATAAATTGCGATGCCTGCATCAACGAGTCGAAGGTGCCCGTATCAAGCCATGCCGTTCCTCGATCTAAGACTGAAACGCTGAGTTTATCACGCTTTAAATATTCTAAGTTGATGTCTGTTATTTCATATTCACCTCTTGGCGAAGGCTTGATGTTTTTTGCGATTTGAACTACTTCATTGTCATAAAAGTAGAGTCCTGGTACAGCATACCTACTCTTGGGATGAGTCGGTTTTTCTTCAATTGAAATAGCTTTTTTGTTAGCATCAAATTCAACCACTCCATACCGTTCAGGGTCACTTACGTGATAGGCATAGACGATGCCGCCATTTGGGTTGCTGTTTTTTTCAAGTGTATTACCAAGGCCCATTCCATAAAAAATATTATCTCCTAAGACGAGTGCACAACTATCATCTCCGATGAAATCTTCACCGATAACAAATGCCTGCGCTAGTCCGTTTGGAACCTCTTGCACTTTGTAGGTGAAATTCAAACCTAAATGATGTCCATCGCCAAATAATTTTTCAAATTGGGGTAGGTCATGTGGAGTTGAAATAATGAGAATATCTTTAATGCCTGCCAGCATTAGGGTTGAGAGGGGGTAATAAATCATCGGTTTGTCGTATACAGGCATAATCTGTTTACTGATAGCATAAGTGATGGGGTACAATCTTGTTCCAGACCCTCCCGCTAAAATGATGCCTTTCATATTCTCTAATTTGTGGCAAATTTAGCCATAATTTCTCAGTGATTGGCATGATTGCTGTTTGATATAGCCTAAATGAAGGCATTGACTGTGCTAGAAATTCCGGGGATTTACCAATTTGGAGAGCGATATATCGATTTCAATTGTTAAGAAAATTGTCCCCTAACATTAAGATTGTGTTAAGTCCGCTTATACTTTTTAACAAATTTTCAAGAAAGCGTTTACCTTTCTTAAAGGTAACCTTCTGTTAATATTGGGCTGATACTTTTGGCGAAACAAACTGCCACGAACATGTTCAATCAAAGATCAAACAAAGCCAATGTAGCAAAGCTGCTTTCATTGGTGCGTGGCGGATCTCGAACTACTCTTATTGCCTTTTCCCTCTTCTGTTTATCAACGTCAGTTTTTGCACAGAAGGCTGTAAAATTTTCCGGAACTGTAATAGACGGTAAGTCGCGATCTGCCTTAGTAGGTGCCACCATTAAATTAATACCTGGGGGCCGTAATATCCTTACTGATGTAGAAGGGAAATTTCTTATTGAGCTGAAACAAAATGAAACCTATCAAATTGAAGTATCATCTGCTGGATTTGATAGAAAGCTGCTTACCGATGTAAATCCTGATTCGGATAATGGAATCACCATTTCATTATCTCCAAAGATGAAGGACATGCAGGAGGTGGTGGTTAAGTCGTCTGGTAAAAAAGAATCTGTTGCTTCATTATATTTGATGCAGCGTAACAGCTCTAGTATTCAGGATGGTATTTCTGCAGAATCTATTCGCAAATCTCCAGATAAAAACACCGGAGAAGTAATCAGAAGGGTCTCTGGCGTTTCTGTGCAGGATAATAAGTTTGTAGTCATCAGGGGATTGAATGAACGCTATAATGTTGCGATGTTAAACAATAACATCCTTCCTAGTACAGAGCTTGATAAAAAAGCATTTTCGTTTGATATCATACCAGCTTCGGCAATCGATAATGTGATAATCTACAAGACACCAACAGCTGATTTGCCCGGAGACTTTTCTGGTGGATTGGTTAAAGTTGTAACAAAGGATTATCCTTCAAAAGCATTTACAGAGGTTTCCGTTTCTACGACGGCCAATTCACTCACTACTGGTAAAGGTTTTTATGGATCAACTTTTAATGGGCAGTTCGATAATTTCGGATTTTTTGATGGGATGCGAAATTTGCCATCAGATTATATAAAGAATAAAGGATCGGCATTCATTGCTTTGTCCAATCCAACTAAGCAACAGATTACAAAACAATTTCCTAACTCTTATAAATATGGTGGGCTTATTCAATCTATGCCAAGCGTAAGTGTTGGTATTAGTGGCGGGAACTCATACATGTTGAAGAATAATGCTAAGCTTGGGATGCTCTATATGTTGAGCTATGGCAATGGAAGAAAAGTTTCGGATAGAGATCGAACTGATTATATGCTCGATGGAGAATTGTTATATGACAATTTTACAAAAGTATATGAACAGAAAAATAATCTTGCGGGGTTAGTAAACTTGGCATATTCAAAAGGGAAGAGCAAATTCACATTAAAGGGGTTATTCAATAACGATTATTCGAATGCCCTAGGACTTCGCAATGGATATGATGTGAGTAATGTTCCTTCTCGTTTTGAGATCAAGAGTTATAATGCTGAAGTTACTTCTTCTGGATTGGCAAGTGTTGTTTTTGATGGTACTCATTCATTGAATAAGAAATTGAATTTCGATTGGTCTACTTCTGTCTCTGAGGCTTATAAAAATCAGCCTGATCAAAAAATTATATCCTTTCGAACGCCTGATGATGAAAAGGGTGGCTACTACTTGAAACTTGGTAATGAGAATTCACCAGAAGTTAGAAATGCTGGTCGAATTTTTTCAAGCTTGGATGAAAAGATTTACAATGCAGCGTTTAACCTAGTATACAATTTTAACTATAAAGGATTTCAGCAAAAGCTGAAGTTCGGATCAATGAATTTTTATCGTGATAGAGTAGCTAAGGTTGATGCGCTTGGATATGCTTCATTGAATTTTAGGGGTGTATCCATTGTAGAGACAAAAGCAACCTCGTTCTCTACTATTTTCAATGATGCAAATATTGATGCATTTGGTATAACCTTAGCTACTATTGGTAATAACTCTACTTCTTATAATGCAAATGCATTACTTAATGCTGGTTATCTATTGTATGATGGAAAGTTTTCTGAGAAATTTAAAATTACCAGTGGTGTTAGGGCTGAAAAATATAAGCAGCAATTGACGGCGAAGAATCAGGCGACGGTTAACAACGATAATTTAGATGTACTACCTTCTGCATTACTTACCTATTCTATCGGGAAATCCACGAATTTAAGATTTGCCGTTTCTAAATCAGTGAATAGACCTGAGTTCCGTGAGTTGGCTAGCTATAGCGTATTTGACTATGATAATTTTGTTGTTGTACGCGGTAACCCTAGTTTAAAAAGAGCTATTGTGAACAACGCTGATATACGTATTGAACGTTTTCCATCGTCTGGTGAAATCATGTCATTCAGTTTGTTTTATAAGGCATTCAAAAATCCAATTGAGCAAATCAATGCTGGAAATGATGTCTTGTCTTTCCAGAATGCAGAAAAAGCCACAACCTATGGAGCGGAATTTGAGTTAAGAAAGAAACTAGATTTTATAGGAGGAAATTTTTTCAGAGACATTTCATTCTATACAAACCTCTCGTATATGCTTGGCTCTGTGACCTTTAATGGAAATCAGGTCAATACTCCGCTTCAAGGACAATCACCTTACATAATCAATTCTAGTTTGAGTTATAGTACTGCAAAAAATCTTTCTTTAAGTATACTTTATAATAGAGTTGGTCCGAGATTAAAGTATCGTGCAGTAGAAGGTGGAGCCCTCAATATATATGAAATGTCTAGAGATCTTATCGATTTTCAGTTCACACAAAAGATATTTAAGGGTAAGGTGGAATTAAAATTTGCTGTTGTTGATTTGTTGGCTCAACCATATCGTTGGTTTTACAAGTTCGATGCACAACCATCAAATAATTATTTCGACTCATCAAAGGATAAGTATATCAATTCGCAGAAGTTCGGTACTGGAGTAAATGTTGGAGTTACAGTCAATTTATAAATCAATATAAACAACAATCAAAAAAAACGTCAAATGAAAAATTTAAGGGTCTTTAGTATTGCATTGCTACTATTCAGTGCCTTTGCTTGTAAAAAAACCGAAGAAGTTACTCCACCTGAAGTAGTTCCCGCACCTACTATTACTAGTATCTCTGCTACATCGGGAGCTAGCGGTGATGTAATTACTATTGTAGGTACTGAATTTACTAACGTTACATCTGTTAGTTTTGGTGGAACAGCTGCAGCTTCATTTACTGTGGTAAGTGCAACTTCAATTACTGCAACTGTTGCTAACGGAGCTTCTGGGGATGTAGCAGTTACCACTCCAGGGGGCACTGCAAAGAAAGCCGGATTTACATTCTTTGGTGCTGGAACCCAGTTTGATGTTAGAGGTATAATAAATGCCAGTACAACCTGGAAAAAAGATTTTGTTTATAGATTGCGTGGGTATGTGTATGTTACTACAAACTCAATATTAACAATTGAGGCAGGTACTAAAATTGTTTCTGATAAAGATTCGGCTGGTGTGCTAGTTATCACTCCAGGTTCAAAAATAATAGCAGAAGGTACATCGGCTAATCCGATTGTATTCACTTCAAATGACGCATCTCCAGCTCCAGGTGATTTTGGTGGATTGGTTATTGCAGGGAATGGGAAAGTTAATGGAAATCACAAAGTAATAGAAGGGGGACTTGATGTAAACTACCAATCTTTTGGGGGTAACAATGATGCAGATAATTCTGGAATATTAAGGTATGTCCGCATTGAATATGCAGGGAAGGCAGTGAATCCTGGTGATGAAGTGAATGGTCTTTCTCTGTATGGAGTGGGCAGTGGAACGGAGATTGATTATGTTCAGGTAGCAAGGGGGTACGATGATGCATTCGAAATATTTGGTGGAGCTGTTAACTGTAAGCACATTATTGCATATAATAATGCTGATGATGATTTTGACTTTGATGATGGATACCGTGGTAAAATTCAATTTGCTATATCTATCAAAGATCCAACATTCACAGATCCAAAAGGAACGTCAGGTGACATTTCTAATAACTTTGAATTTGATAATGTGAGTCCATCCAATGGATTAGCTTATTCAAGAACGCCTATTACTTCACCTGTTATGTCTAATTTTTCGGCTATTGGACCAAATAATGCTGGTGGAATGTCTGCTGATTATGGATATGGTATGCGTTGGAGAAGAGGTTCTCAATTTATCTTGGCTAATTCACTTATTATTGGTGCTAAAAAAGCAGCGTTTCGAGTTCAGGAAGATTCTACTATTTCTTATTTCTTGAATGGTTCAAGTTTGTTACAGCATTGTTACATTCATGATCAAACGCCAAGCTTTGCGTCCGCAGATTTTTATAGTGCTGATGCTAAGTATACTATTCCAAATTTTGCAGTATATGATCTATCCACGATTAAAAGTACATATGCCGCTACGGGAACAGTTGAAGTATCTGATCTGTCTACTTTAGGTTTAACTGATCCATTTAATAATCTTGCTCCTAATTTAAATCCTGGAGGTGGGTCCATTTTATTATCTGGTGCTGATTTTGCTCCTACAAAGCTTACTGATGCATTTTTCGAAAAAGTATCTTTTGTAGGTGCGATAGGTTCAATTGATTGGACTAGTGGTTGGGCGAGATGGGGCTTTTAATCTGAGTAGTGAATTGTATATTAATTATTCATGTTGACGTAACATTTTAGTAATACAATTCAAATAATTTAAATCAATGATTTTTACTTAAATCAGAGAGTAGTTCAACGACCGCCCCATTCTTGGGGCGGTCTCTTTTTTTACTATATTTTATAAAATACGTTATTTGTTTCTTGTAGGGTCATATGCAAATTCAACTGTAAAATGTTGCTTCCTAATGGTTGATATTTCTTCGCCTACTTTTAATTCCCTACGTTGTGGCGTTGGTTCGCATATCGTGTATTGTTTGCCTTCGTAAAGTATAGAATGTTTGGATGGCTTATCAAGTTTTACGGCAACGGTAACGTGTTGCGGTGTGGATAACACAATCATTGGGAGGTCATATATTTCTTTTACAAGTAAAAAGAAAAGTGCCGATCTGTCTTCACAGTCACTTTTTTCATATAAGAGGGTTTCTTCTGGAGAAAGCCTCTTTTCTCTTCCAAATATTTCAGTGTCGCTTTCAAATATAAAAGCATGCCTAGTGAAATACATAAGGTATTCCACTCCTTTGTTTTTGTCAAAATTAATTAGCTTTTCTTTTAACGCAGGAATAAGCGATTGGTATGTTTCCTTTGATAATGGAATATTAAATTGATTCTTATATTCTGTTACAGGGTAATTGGTAAAATAGCTACTTAGATTTGTATTTAATTTTATGTTTACTTGATCTGCCTTTTTTTTATATTGAAATGTTAACTGCTTGGTTTTATAAGTGGAATCAGCAAAATCTGGAAGTGTTTTAACTAAGAAAGTAAACGGTGCCCCCTCTATTAGTATGCCTGTTATATTGATAAACTTTTCATAATTAAAATCTACGTTGAATCCGTAATCATGGTAGTTTAGGCATACATATTGTTTATTCTCAATTCTTTTTAGCGGTTGATTATATATGATGTCATCACTCTTTATATAAAGAAGTAATTTATTTTCAGAAACACTTAATAGGGGTTCAAAACCTGTATAACTTAAGATATACCATTTCAATATGGTATATCCAATATAGTCTTCCTTTTTGTGAATACACTCTTGTGCTGTTTTGCGAACCAATTGATAGTATAACCAATCGTCTAAGTTCTCCTTTCTTTGGATTAATAAAAGAGATTGGCATATGTAGTCTAATTCTTTTGAACGAATTTGGTTTGCATATTTAGTGATTTCAGCTTCATTGATATCTCCCGTAAATAGTTCTAGTTGGCCCCTAGGAGGTAGTGAATATGATTTTCCTAAGAATTCAATATGAATAGAGTCGTCTGTGAAAGTTGTTTTGGATCTAGCCTCAATAAGCTGGCTGCATAGTAAGCAGATAACAACTATATAGTGTTTAAAGGCCATGTAATATGAGGAGTTCAATTTATAAGTTAGCACTAAATTAAAAATACTCCAAATGATGTCTTAGCAAATTGAAAATAAGTTAGCTGTCTAATTTGGTTTTTAGGGTAAACCCAAAGGTGGTGCCAACAGCAGGTTTACTTCTTACATGAATAATTTGTCCATGGGCTTCTATAATATGCTTACATATTGCCAATCCAAGTCCTGTACCTCCAATATTTCTGCTCCTGCCATAATCTGTTCTGTAGAATCGTTCAAATATCCTTGGTAGGTGTTCTTCTTCAATTCCGATTCCGTCATCACTTAATTCGATGAGCGAATTTTTATCATCTGTTTGATAGATGCTTGCTTCGATTTTTCCCTCAGAATTGCCATATTTGATGGCATTGTCAATTAGATTAGTAAGTACTTGCCTTATTTTTTCTTTATCCGCTTCAACGGTTAAAGGTTGTTCGCAGCCTTTCTTAATGAAGCATCTTATGCTTTTTGCTTCAGCTTTAAAGCTAAGTGAATCAAACACTTCATTAATTAAATCTTGTATTATAAAGCGTTGAAGGAACAACTCCTGTTTACCACTTTCTAATTTCGTGATTTCGTCTAAATCTGATATTAAGTGTATCAGTCGCTCTGTATTTTGAAATGCCTTCCCAAGAAATTTCTTGCTTACTTCAGGAACATCAATTGCACCAGCAATTAATGTTTCAAGATAGCCCTGAATAGCAAACGCAGGTGTTTTGAATTCGTGCGAAAGATTTTGTAAAAATTCCTTTCTGAATATTTCATTTTTTTCGAGCATTTCCATCTCGTTCTTGCGTTGATCTGCCCAGAGCAATACCTCTTCGCCAACTTCTTCAAGACTTTGTTGAGGGAGGATTGTTTTTTTAAAAAATTCTTCTCTTTTAGATGCTTTAGTTTGGTGAATGAACTTATAAATTAATTTGATCTTTCTGTTTAGAAATTTGTTAACCAGGAATCTAGTTAGTAAAAAACTGACACCAAATAAAAGAATCGTTAAAAGGATTGTGAATACTATGTTTTTTGAAAAAAGTAAAGTGGTTATAAATCCACAGGAGGAAATAACAAGTGCGTTCAGCAATGCAAGCTGAACTGGGGTGTAATTTTTTGTTTCGAACATACTGCAATATACAAAATGCTTTTGCTCGAAAAAAGGTAAAGCGAATTAAAGTTCAAATTTGTACCCAACACCTTTTACCGTTGTGATACAGTCAATGCCTAGCTTTTGTCTTATTTTTCTTACATGGACGTCTATGGTACGATCGCCAACAATCACTTCACTACCCCAAATTTGATTGAGGATTTCATTTCTAAGAAATACCCGACCAGGCTTAGAGGCTAGGTATGAGATTAGCTCAAATTCTTTTTTTGCCAAACTTATTGGTTCGTCTTTATAGTAAACGAGGTATTGATCTGGATCTATTTTTACGTCTCCAATTTCAATTACTTTACTTGTATCCGATTTGGTGTGTCTTCTAAAAAGGGAATTTACTTTTGAGACAAGTATTTTAGGGGAAATGGGTTTGCTGATGTAATCATCCGCCCCAAATTCTAGTCCCTTAACATGAGACAATTCATCATTTAGGGCTGTAAGAAATATGATGATAGTGTCATTAAAGTTTGACTGAGATCTAAGTATTTTACATACTTCAATGCCATTTTTTTTTGGCATCATGATATCTAGAATAATTAGTTCCGGTTTGAAGTCTTTGGCCTTCTGAATTGCTTCATCTCCATCCTTTGCACACGCCACTTCGTAACCATGAAGTTGGAGATTATAGGCCATGATCTCCAGAATATCCTGTTCGTCATCTGCAATCAAAATTCGTTTACTGTCAGATCCCATGGATACAATTTAATAAAGTAAAATTAATCTAGGTTATTGAATAAGCTATACTTTCTTGATTATTAAATTGTTAAGTAAGATAAAGTACGAATACCTCAAAACAAGCGTTTGTCTAGTTGGTTATTTATTTAATCCTAATTTTGCCTAAGCAAGATTATGCGGTTTACTCTATTTACCATCACCTTTTTACTCTTTTTACTATCCTCGGTTCAGGCCGAGCAGGATACAGGCAGGGTATCGATAGACATCAAACGAGTTAAGTTGCATGACGACATTGACGCACAGCAGGAGCTATTGTGTGGGCCATCGCCCTTACATAATAAATTTCTAACCTTGAAACTAGATACTGAATTGGGGTTACTACTAAGCGACATTTATTTCAGGCAGGTAGATGAGCTTCAAACGTTAATAGAAGTGGATGAAGGATTAGATCATCGAAGCAAGGTGAAATATTTAACAGGCATAAAAGTTTGGCTTGAAAAGTATAGGGGAGCCATCGATAATGCAACGATTGATTTGAGTTATGGCATTTTATTGTATGATGCCTTTAAGGAAGCCATGTTATATGATGAATTATCCGGGTCTATATTATCAACTGCTGTAAATTATCCATACGAGGTTAATGAGATTCTTTTTGGTACTAATACCATCTTTTTTGATTCAGAGGGGCTGACTGAAGTAAGAGCCTTTATTTACAAGCAATATGCTGCAAAATTTCCTGAAAAAATCTTGTTTACTATTGATCCATATTTGGGGCAACCTTACGCGGATAGTCTAATCATTTCTGCTTCGAGAATGAACCCTCAGCAGTTCTATAATTACGCCTCTGCACGAAATTCGGCGTTGGGTATTAAAATGAGGCAAATCAATGATTCGGTGGTTCAATTATTGGTTCGATTTTCAGATGATAAGTCTGGACGATTGATATTTCCATTTATGCAT